>JBDHQG010000097.1:0-9714 GCA_039806925.1 Limisphaerales bacterium | reverse complement strand
GATGGCCGGGCGGGTCTGCCCGGTATCCGCCAGCCGGTCCGCCTCCTGAATCATCCCGTAAACCCGAAGATACCGGTCGTCCGCCGGCTGCGCGCCCGCCCGCAAGCTCACGAGAGAAACCGCCAGCAACAAAATCCACGAACGCAAATTCATGCCGCCAGCTTAGTGGGCGGCGCAAACCTTTGGCAACGCCTCTATCATGCCGGATCGGACGGCGCCTCACTTCGCCGCCGGGACGAATAAAACCGCGACCGGCGATCCCACCTCGATGGACTGGCCGGTGGGCGTCAATCGTCCGCTGGCGGGATCGATGCGAAAAACGAAGACGTTGTCCGAGCCCTGGTTCGCGGCCAGCAACCACCGGCCGCCCGGATCAATCCCGAAGCCGCGCGGAACCTTGCCCCGCGTGGATGCGTTCTCGACGTAGGAGAGCCGCCCGGACTTCGGATCAATCGCGTAAACCGCGATGGTGTCATGCCCGCGATTCGAGCCGTAGAGAAAGCGCCCGCCCGGATGGCAGAACAACTCCGCCGTGCTGAAGCCGCCCTTCACAGCCTCCCCCGGCGGCAACGTCGAGACGGTGTTGATCTCGGCAAGCGCGCCCGTCCTGGGATCGCGATTGAAGCTGGTGACCGTGCAGAGCATTTCGTGGATGCCGTAGGCAAAGGCTCCTGACGGATGCAGCGCGAAGTGGCGCGGTCCCGAGCCGGGCGCCACCGCCGCGTAAGCCGGGCTGGCCGGCGTCAACGTTCCTTTCCGCGAATCGAATCGATACACCAGATACCGGTCGAGCCCCAAGTCCGGCACGTAGGCGAAACGATCCCGCGAATCGAGATAAATGCCATGCGCGTGCGGCGCTTCCTGGCGCGATTTGTTGACGCTGGAACCGGCGTGTTGAACGAACGAGCTGGCAGGATCGATCCCGCCCGTCTTCCGGATGGGAAACACCGCCACGCTGCCGCCCGAATAATTCGCCACCAGGACATTCCGGCCCGCTTTGTCCACGATGACATGGCACGGCGCACCGCCGCGGGACGACTGGGTGTTGATGGCCGTCAGGCTCCCCGACTTCGCATCCAGCGCGAACGCGGTCACCGAGCCCGCCGGGCTGCCCTCAAACTTCTCGAGCTCGTTGACGGCGTAGAGAAACCGGTGGCGGGGGTGAACGGCGAGAAAGCTCGGAGCCGGCGTTTCGGCGGCCAGCCGGGCCGGCGAGAGCGATCCGGTCTCGTCATCAAACCGCGACACATAGATGCCCTTGCTCTTCGCGCCGGTGTAGGTGCCGAAATAGACGAGATGCTCGCGCGCCGGCGCCTGCACCGCCATTCCCGCCATTCCCATGACGCCCGCCGCCAGAAGCCGGGCCACAGCAGCCCGCCAGAACAGTGAAGATTTCATGAGCGGATGGAACACCGGCGCGAAGCCGGATTTCAAGACCGTTGTGAATGGAAAGTCCCGCCGGGCGCCCCTGAAAGCGTGTTTGAAGATGAGGTGACGGAGTGCGCCCGTCCTCGGGCGCAGAAGGGTGGGAAAGCCCGCGATCCCGGAATCATTCCATGCCGGCGGACCTTCGGACGTTTCTGCGCCCGGGGACGGGCGCACTCCGCCGAGACTCTGCCGGCGCAAGGGTTGAATTCTCAGACAGGCCCTGGAGGGCGTGCCGTCCAAACCCAAACGGGTGGGGCGATCCGCGGCGATCACGATGAAAAGACGGCCCTCCGGCCTTGCGGCAGACCCCGACTTCTAGTATCGGTAACAAGTCACAAAACAGGGATCAGTCCCGAGTCGTGCCGTCAATCAACCAATGAAACCATCGCGCCCCGGGAAGGTTCATGCCAGCCCCACCATCGCCTGTCTGCTGGCCCTGCTGGGCTGGCTGGCGCCGCGCGCGGCCGAGGCCGCCGCGGTCTTCGATTTCACGCCGCTGAACGGAACGATCAGCGCGGTTTACATCGGGGGCGCCAGCGGCAATGTCGCCATCAGCATCAGCGGCGCAAACGGCGTCAGCGTGCCTTCCGGTTCGACCCAAAACATCACCGTCAACAACGGCATCGTGGCGTGGAGCGACAGCACCAAGGTCTATTATTACGCCTTCGATCCGTCCCTCGGCCAGTGGCGTGGCGAAAGCGTCGCGGGAACTTCGTTCGACATCCGGGCCGTGGACGGCATCGTGGCGTGGAGCACGGGCGGCCCGGGCGCCGCCGCCTTCTGCCGCGCCTACGACCCTCTGCGGCATGGCTGGCGCAGCGGCGGCGCGAGCGGCGCGATCCTGAACAGCGAGATCCTGGACCAGCACGGTGTCGTGGCGTGGAACACCAGCGCCGCCGTCCACTACCAAACTTACGATCCCGTGCGCGGCACCTGGCAAACCGGAAGCACGGCGTTCCCGGCGAACAAAGCCCCGGCGGACCTGGTGACGGCGGACGGCATTGTCGCCTGGAGCATCAGCACGGGCACCACTACCTCCACCGTTTACTACCGGATTTATGATCCGCAGAGCGGCACCTGGGTGGCGGGAAGCAACAACAACAATTCCACCACCGGCCTGACCATCACCGACGCCCTGATTTCCTGGTCGACAAGCTCGGGGAATTTCTTCCGCGGCTACGACGGCGTGACCCGCCAATGGCAGTCAGGCTCTCCCGTTCCCGTGGCCTACTTCGTCGCCTCCACCAACGCCGGCAACCAGCCGCTCGTCGTGAATTTCATCGACATGTCCCTCGGCCCGACGGCGTGGAGCTGGAGTTTCGGCGACGGCGGCACGAGCAACCGCCGCAGCCCGACGTATCGCTACACCAGCTTTGGACGTTACGCCGCCAGCCTGGGCATCAACGGCAACTCCTCCTCGACCAGCCAGACCATCCTCACCGACATCACGCTTCCCTCCGGCACCATCTCGATCAACGGCGGCGCCAGTTTCGTCACGAACCACAACGTCACCCTCGCGCTGTCAGCGACGGACAACAGCGGCGTCACCGCCATGCGTTTCAACAACGACGGCGGCGACTGGACCGGATGGGAACCGTTCGCCACGGCCAGGGCGTGGTCCTTGAACACCAACAACGGAACACGCACCGTGTCGGTCCAATATCGCGACGTCGCCTTGAACACCTCGGCGACCGTCTCGGCCTCCATCCAGCTCGACAGCTCCCCGCTGCCGGTCGTCTCGCTCGTCGGCACCAACCTTTCGGAAAACGCCGGCCTGGTTTCCGTCGTGGTCGCGCTCGACCGCACCTACACGCGCCCTGTCGCGGTCAGCTACGCCACCAGCAATGGCACCGCGACGGCGGGCCAGGACTACACCGGCGCCAGCGGGCAGCTCATCTTTCCGGCGAATGTCCGCACGCTGACGATCCCGCTGACCATTCTTCAAGATTCGCTCCTCGAGCCGGGCGAAGTGTTCCGCATCCATTTCACCGCCATCTCGAACGTCGTCGCCGGCCTGCCGGGGGAAGTGGTCATCCTCGACGACGAGATCGCCGCGCTGTCCTTCGCCCAGGGCGAGTTTTCCGCCAATGAAAGCAACGACGCGGCCACCGTCTCGGTGCGCCTCAACGGGCCTTCGAGCCTGCCGGTGCGCGTCAGCTACATCGCCACCAACGGGACCGCCACCGCCGATGTGGACTACCTCCCTGTCGTCGGAGAACTCTTCTTCCCGCCCGGCACCACCAACCAGAATTTCACGGTCCCGTTGATCAACGACGCGTTCGATGAGTTCCCCGAAACCGTCCATCTCCAGCTTTTCAGCGTGACCAACGCCGTCTTTGTCGGAAGCACCAACGCCATCCTGTTGATTCTCGACGACGACAAGCCGGTGGTTTTTTTCAGCCAGGCCACCTATCCCGCCTATGAATCGGACGCCTCCAGCGTGGTCAAAATCTCCGTGCGCCTGAGCAAACCGTATTCCGAGGAAGTCAACGTGGAATGCGCGGTCACCGGGCTCACCGCGTCGCCGGGCGACGATTACGATCAACCGGCCGTCAACATCGCGCTCCGCTATCTCGCCGGGCAGACGAACAAGGACATCAGCCTCGTCATCCGCCCGGATGCCATTCGCGAACCCCGGGAAACCATCCAGCTCACGCTTACAGAATTCAGCGGCGGCAGCCCGGGGCCAATCACCACGGCGACCGTGGTCATCTATGATAACGACAGCGCGCCCCTCATGGAAAATGTGTCGGCAAGCAACGGCGGGCAATTCTCGGCCACCTTCGTCGGCACGCCCGGACAAACTTTCGCCGTGGAACGCTCCACCAACCTGCTGCAATGGGTGGAACTCTCCCGGCTCACGAACACCACCGGCACGCTGGAATTCTCCCTCCCCATCCCGCCCGGCGACAACAGCCAGTTCTTCCGCACCCGGCTGATCCCCTGAGCTGAACCTCCGAAAGCGCGCGGCCCCAATGACGCACAGGGTGGGGAAGGTGGAGCGCGCGCGAAGCGACGCGCCCACCTGTTTGAATTTAATTGGCCAGCGCGCCTTCCTGTCGCGCCTCATGGGAACCCTCCCAAAACCAGCTCTGGAACGTTTCCAAGGTTGGCTTTTTGTCATCCGACATTACGATGCGCGCACCATGCGAAAGCCCACGGCCCGGCGTCTCCATGCGCGCGGGCTGCCCATGCTGTTGCTCTGTCTCGCGCTGGTGAGCCTTGCCGCCGGCTGCACCAACTTTTATGGACGGGGCATTCAATACCGCATCGCGCACCGCTACTCGGTGAGCGATCCGGAATTCCTCCGTTCGATGGGCAGCCTGGTGGAGCCGGGCATCCTCGCCAGCAACCACGTCACCACCCTGCTCAACGGCGACCAGATTTTTCCCGCCATGCTTTCCGCCGCGCGGGCCGCGGAGAAGACCATCTGTCTCGAAACCTACATTTACTGGTCCGGCGACATCGGACGCCAGTTTGCCGGGGTGCTCGCGGAGAAGGCCGGCGCCGGCGTCAAGGTTCACGTCATCATCGACTGGATCGGGTCGCGGCGGATCGATTCCTCGCTCCTGAGCCTGATGGAGAATGCCGGCGTCGAGGTCGAGCGCTACAATCCGCTGGTCTGGCACGCGCCCACGCGCCTCAACCATCGTGACCACCGGAAGCTGCTCATCGTCGATGGCAGGATCGGTTTCACCGGCGGCGCCGGCCTCGCGGATTTCTGGAAGGGCAACGCCGCCCACCCCGGCGAGTGGCGCGACGCGATGTTTCGGCTGGAAGGCCCGGCGGTCGCCCAGATGCAGGCGGCGTTCATGGACAACTGGACCAAGACCACCGCGCGCGTGCTGGATGGCGACGATTATTTCCCCGAGCTGCACCCGGCCGGAAACCAGTTCGCCCAGGTCTTCAAAAGCTCGCCGCGCGACGGCACGGAGGACGTGCGGCTCATGTCCCTGCTGTCCATCGCCGCCGCGCGAAAAAACATCCGGCTGAGCGCCGCCTATTATGTGCCGGACGCGCTGACCACGCAGGAATTTCTCGAAGCCGTCGCGCGCGGCGTGAAGGTGGAGATCATCGTCCCCGGCGCGGAGACCGATTCCGCCATCGTCAAACACGCCTCGCGCGGCAAGTGGGGGCCGCTGCTCAAGGCCGGCGTGAAGATCTACGAGTACGAGCCCACGATGTATCACGCCAAGGTGATGATCATCGACGACGTGTGGGTGTCCGTCGGCTCCGCCAACTTCGGGAACCGCTCGTTCCGTCTGAACGACGAGGCCAACTTGAACGTGTTCTCGAAGGAGTTCGCCGCCGAACAGGTCCGCATCTTCGAGGATGACAAAACGAAATGCACCGAGGTGACCTACCAGGGCTGGAAGAAACGGTCGCTCTGGAAACGGTTCATGGAAGTCATCACCGCCCCCTTCCGCGCGCAGCTTTGACGGCGCGCATTTCGCCATCCCGCAAATGAAGCCGGGGCGGGAACAGCGTTTCCACGCCATCCCCGCCCCGTTGCGATTCAATGGGCGGCGTCTTACGGAGCGGTGCCTCGAGCCGGTGAGTTAATATGCAGGCGGAAGAACGCCGTGCCGGCCGGGGTCACCACCGCCGAGTTGCTGGTCGCGCCATTCACCGGCAGCCAGAAGTCGCTGTTCAAGTCGTCGGTGGATTCCAGCGTCCAGCCCTGCGCGTTTGTGTCCCACAGGATGAGCAGGCGATTGCCAATCTTGCTGACGGAGAGCCGCGGCGTGGCGTCACCCGGCACCGTCACCGGAAGGCCCGCGGCCGACGGCCCGCCCAGCGCCGCCAAATCCGCGGCCGAGAGCGGCGTCGAGCGAATTTGCACGCTGTTCACATACATCACGCGGCGCTCGTCCTGATCGCCGTCGCGGAACAGGTTCGCCGTCGCAGCCATCGTGCGCCGCGGCAGATCCAGCCCGGCGCCGGCCGTCCAGTTGTCCTGGAAGATGCCATCGACGTACTTGATCACGACCGGCGTGCCCGCAGCCATGTTGTAAGATGCCGAGACACGATGCCACGCGCCCGCCGTGAACTGGCCGGTGCCGTTGTAACCGTTGCCGCCCTGGCCGAAGTTGTTCCCCTGCCAGAACAGGTCGCCGTCGTTGCCATTGCCCAGGTTCATCTGCAGCAAGGACGCCGCTCCGGGGCCCGACGGCTCCACATAGATGTCATAGCTGATCGTGAACTGGTTGACGCGCTGGCCGCCTCCGTTGGGCGCGATGCCGTGCGTCATCACGTAACCAATCTGACGCGAAAGCTCGCCGGGAACGCGGATGACGTTCGCAGGAACGCCGTCGATGTCCGGGATGCCGAAGCTCGTCGTGGTGCCGAACTGGGTCTTCTCCGCCGCCGAACCATTCGGGCCATCGTACGTCGGGTCGAAGTATTCGAGCGCCTTGCCGATCGTGGCGGCGAGGCTTCCCTGTTCGAAGTCCCACTGGCCGGCGACCGTGGAAACCGGGGCCACAACCGGAATGCCCGCGGCCTTGGGCGCTCCGAGGGCCGCCATTTCCGCATCGCCCATCTTGCGACCGCGAATCTGGATGCTGTTCACATACATCACGCGGCGCTCGTCCTGATCGCCGTCGCGGAACAGGTTCGCCGTCGCAGCCATCGTGCGCCGCGGCAGATCCAGCCCGGCGCCGGTCGTCCAGTCGTCCTGCTTGATGCCGTCCACATACTTCGTCACCACCGGCGTCGTCGCCGCCATGTCATACGCGGCAATCACCCGATGCCACGCGCCCGCCGTGAACTGGCCCGTGCCGTTGTATCCAGCGGTGCCCTGACCAAAGTTGTTCCCCTGCCAGAACAGGTCGCCGTCATTGCCATTGCCCAGGTTCATCTGCAGCAGCGATGCCGCTCCGGGACCCGACGGCTCCACATAGATGTCGTAGATGATCGTGAACTGATTCACCCGCTGGCCTCCTCCGTTGGCCCCTATCCCGTGCGTCATCACGTAACCAATCTGACGCGAGAGCTCGCCGGGAACGCGGATGACGTTCGCAGGAACGCCGTCGATGTCCGGGATGCCGAAGCTCGTCGTGGTGCCGAACTGGGTCTTCTCCGCCGCCGAACCACTCGGGCCATCGTACGTCGGGTCGAAATACGCGAGCGCCTTGCCGGCCGTCGCACTCAGGTCGCCACGCTCGAAATCCCACTGGCCTGCCACGTCAGCCTTCGGAAGAGTCTTCGGAATGCCGGTCGCCTGGGGGCCGCCGAGCGCAACCATCTCGCCGTCGCTCAATTTGCCGGAACGAACCTGGACTGAGTTCACATACATCACGCGGCGCTCGTCCTGATCGCCGTCGCGGAACAGGTTCGCCGTCGAGGCCATCGTGCGCCGCGGCAGATCCAGCCCGGCGCCGGTCGTCCAGTCGTCCTGCTTGATGCCGTCCACATACTTCGTCACCACCGGCGTCGTCGCCGCCATGTCATACGCGGCAATCACCCGATGCCACGCGCCCGCCGTGAACTGGCCCGTGCCGTTGTATCCAGCGGTGCCCTGACCAAAGTTGTTCCCCTGCCAGAACAGGTCGCCGTCATTGCCGTTGCCCAGGTTCATCTGCAGCAGCGATGCCGCTCCGGGGCCCGACGGCTCCACATAGATGTCGTAGATGATCGTGAACTGATTCACCCGCTGGCCTCCTCCGTTGGCTCCTATCCCGTGCGTCATCACGTAGCCGATGCTGCGATCAAGATCCCCCGGCACCCGCATCACCGCGGCAATCTGACCATTGATGTCAGGGATTCCAAAGTCTGTGGTCAGGCCGAACTGGGTTCCCGCCTGCGCCGTCGGCGAGAAATACGCGAGTGGCGTGCCGACTGTCGCCGCGAGGTCGCCATTGTCGAAATCCCATTGCCCCGTCACCACGGTGGCCACCCCCTGCTGGGCGACGCTGGTAAACATCCACGCATTGGTCTCCGCAAGGCCGGCGGTGTCCGCGAACGCGAGGCGAATCAGGTTGGTCGTCGCGGCGCGCGTCGCCGAGGGATTGTAGCGAATCGCCAATTTGCTGCCGGTGCGTACCACCGATTGCGGCGTCACCGGCTGGTTGTTGAGGAACATTTTCACGGACGAGTCGTTGATCGGATTCACTCCGTCCACGAGCAGCACCTGGACCGGCTCCGTCGGAAGAATTCCAGACACGCCCGGCAGCGGGCTCACCTCTGCGACATATGGCCCGTTCGCGCGAGCGGCGCCCGAGGCGGTGAAGTAAGCCGGCACGCCGTCGAAGCTGCTCGGGTCATTGATCGGAAGAATCTGGCCGTTGTTGGGATCCACGGAGAAGAACGTCAAATTCTGCCCGTGACCCGTCTGCCAATACACGACTCGGAACGGATACAATCCATCCACCGGCGCCTCAAAGGTGAAATAATTCGTGTTGAGCTGGTTGGACTGGAACGGCTGCGTCACCGTCCGCTCATACCCGCCCACCTGGGTTGCAAAGACGCTGCGCGGATTGACGCCGCTGAAAACAACGTACCCATCGTCATCGTTCACGTCGGTACGGTCGGCCGAAACCGCCATGCCAAAGGTGTGGGTTCCCGCCGTCAGCTGCACAAAGGCCACGGCCTCCACCACGAAGTTCTGCAAATGGTTCGAGACTCCGGGAATCCCGGGAAAAAGATCCGCCGCCATTCCCAGGACCGGTGAAGCCGCGACATCGAAACTGACCGCGAGATTCGTATAGCTGCCATCAGGAAGGGTTCCGGGAAGGGCTTGGTTCGGCACCACGTTGCCAGTGCCGTCCACCAATGTGCCGTTGAGTTGTTTCAAGGCGCGGGTCAGCGTGTTGGCAAGAGCTGGCGACTCCGGTCCTTGCACGGTCCGGATTTTGAAACCGGATTCAAGGCCGGAATCAAACGGCAGGGCTGAACCGGGAGACAGAACGACGTCTGCCGCGTGGCCAGCCAATGCCAGACTGACAAGGGCCGCGCCGAGTATGCAGGAGGGAAGGTAGACTTTTCGCATAAGCGGATGGTTGGTTTTCTGAAGCTTCAAAATGAGAAGCATTAGTATGACTCCAAATCAGCCCTGAAAAGTCAAGGCAACGACGCAGCCGATCACGAAAAAGTTTCAGCGCAACCAAGCTTTCAAGCCGAAGCGATAAACTTATTGCTCACTCCGCTTCCCTCCGTAAAAAAAATCCGGCCGGGAACTTGGGGGGTTCCCGGCCGGGTGGGTTTGGAGTTGGCCGTGTCGGCTCTGGGTCAGAGGGCGACGACGGTTACTTCTTGTCGTCGGACTTTTTCTGGTCCCAGTGGTCC
>JBDHQG010000096.1:0-9740 GCA_039806925.1 Limisphaerales bacterium | reverse complement strand
CCGACTCCGCCGAGAACTCATGCTTCCACCGTGTCAGCAGGTTGCCGCCGCTCACATCGATGGGCTCGGACGCCACCTCGGAATAATCCGGCGCGGTCAAAGTCGGGAACCGGTACGTCTGGTCCAGCCAGCCGCCATACAAGTCGCCCTGCAACGTGATGTTCGCCTTTGCGTTGGGCTCCCAGTCGATCCGGAACCCGGAGCGCGCCATCTGCCAGCGGTCATCCGCCAGGGCGCCGTCTGGCAGGGCCGAGGAATCCCGCGAGTCATACTTCGAGTAAACCCGGTAGAACGCGTTCTCGCCCAGCTTGCCGCCGTGGCGCACGGCGGCGAAGCCCAGCTCCTCATTCCCGCCGCCCGCCACCGCCAGCCCGCCGACAGTGTCCTTCGCGCTCCTGGTGATGATGTTGATCACGCCGTTCACCGCGTTGGCCCCCCAAAGCGTCGCGCCCGGCCCGCGAATCACTTCAATGCGATCGATGTCCTCCAGCATCGTGTCCTGCACATCCCAGTACACGCCCGAGAAAAGCGGCGTGTAAACGCTGCGGCCGTCCATCAGGACCAGCAGCTTGTTCGCAAACGAATCGTTGAAACCACGGGCGCTGACGGCCCATGTGTGCGCATCGACATGCGCCACCTGAACCCCCGGCGCCTGCCGCAACGCCTCCGCAATCGTCCGCGCGCCGGAACGTTGGATGTCATCCCGGGAAATCACCGCCACGGCGGCGGAAGCCTGGGACAGATTTTCCGCCCGTTTGGAAACGGAGGTCACCTGGACGTTCACCAGCTGCTCCAGCGTGAGGTCGCTCAAATCTCCTCCGTTCACAGACGACCGGACGGCCTCCTCAGCCAGCGCCATCGGCGTCGCCGCGCACAAACCTCCCAACACACAACCCAGCGCCATCCCCGTGCGCTGCCATCGGGATGAAATTCCGTGCGCAACCACGCGCGCACGATGAAACTTCATCGTTTCGGTCTCATTCATAATATAGGGCCAAGCTCCCAGCTTTACGGCAGTCGAAATCGGAACTTGAGCCTCGCCGGCCCGTCCCAAATTTCACGCACGCGAACCCCGGACGATCCGGCGTGTCCGGCCACGGGCGCCTCTTGAAGGCGTGTTGTCCAAACACGCGGACCGCGACCGGTCTCCGGTCGCAGCGGGTGAATCGCACTGGCATCGTGGAAATTTGCCGGCACCGTCGCCCGGACGACGCGCGGTCCGTGAGATCCACTTTCGTTTGGGCAACACGCCATCAGGATGCGCCCTCCGGCCACTCCGGCGAACTTTCCACCTTCCATCCATTTCGACGCCCCTCTATCCTCCGCCCGTGCCACTTTGGGACAAAATCGCGCTCGTTGGCGTCGGTCTGCTGGGCGGCTCGCTCGGCCTGGCAGTGCGCGAGCGCCGCCTCGCCGGCCATGTCACCGGCTACGTCCGCCGCAACGCCAGCATCGTGGAATGCGTAAAAACTGGCGCGGTGGACGATGCGAGCACGGATTTGCTGAAGACAGTCGAAGGCGCCGACCTCGTCGTCCTCTGCACGCCCATCGCGCAGATGGCCGAGATCACTACCAGGATGCTTTCCGCGCTGAAGCCCGGCTGCATCGTCACCGACGTCGGCAGCGTCAAGGGCAGCGTCGTCGCGGAGCTGGAACCCCTCGTCGCCGGCGCCAAGGCCCACTTCATCGGCAGCCATCCGATGGCCGGCGCGGAAAAGATGGGCGTGCTCGCCGCGCGGGCGAATCTCTTTGAAGGCGCGATGTGCGTCGTGACGCCCACCGCGAAATCCCCCGCCAAACTCGTCACGCACCTCGAAGAACTCTGGCGCGGCGTCGGCGGCAAACCGCTCCGGCTCTCGCCGGATCTGCACGACGATCTCGTCAGCCGTTCCAGTCACCTGCCGCACGTCGTCGCCGCGGAACTCGCGAACTACGTCCTCAGTCCCGCGCATCCCAAGGAGCAGGGGATGCTCTGCGCCACGGGCTTTCGCGACACCACGCGCATCGCGTCCGGCTCGCCCGAGATGTGGCGCGACATCTCGCTCTCGAACCGCAGGAACCTCGCCCGCGTCCTCGGCGTGTTCATCGAGGACTTGCAGGAATTCCAGATCGCGCTCGAAAACAAGGACGTGAAAGCCGTCGAGGAATTCTTCGCCAAGGCCAAGGAACGCCGCGACGAATGGCTCGCGCAGGCGGCGAACACCACTTCGCCGGAATGAACGCTGTGAGTTTCATGTTGCAGGGTTACAAGTTAAAGGTTGAGCAAAGGCCGTCCTCAAACCTGCAACCTGTAACGTTTAACGTGTAACAAAGATCCGATGTCTCTCCCCTCCCTCATCGAAATCGTCCCGCTCACGCAACCTGTTCGCGCGGACATCACCGTGCCCGGCTCCAAGAGCATCACGAACCGAGCGCTCGTGCTCGCCGCGCTGGCGCAGGGAGAGACGACCTTGCAGGGCGCGCTCTGGAGCGAGGACACGCAGGTGATGGTCGAGTGCCTGCAGGAACTCGGCTTCATGGTGAACGTGGAGCAGGACGCGAACGAGAGCTGCAACCGCACCATCACGGTTTACGGACTCGGCGGCAAAGTCCCGCGCGGCGGCACGGTCGAGCAGCCGATGGAACTTTTTGTCGGCAACGCCGGCACGGCGGCGCGGTTCCTCGCCGCGATGGTCTGTCTCGGCGAAGGCGTGTATCGGCTCCACGGCGTGCCGCGCATGCACGAACGTCCACAGGCCGCGCTCTTCCAATCGCTGCGCCAGCTCGGCTACCGCATCGACGCCACGAGCGACAAGCTCCCGGCCCTCATTCACGGCGCTGGACCAAAGCCCGGCGCGCGTTGCACGGTGAGTATCGATGCCAGTTCGCAGTTCGCGAGTGCGCTCCTGCTGAGTGCGGGCGTAGGCGGATGGAGCATCGAAGTGAAGGGCGAGAACGCGGATGAATCGCCTTACGTGGTGATGACTTCGGAGTTGGTGAAGGCGTTCCCCCATCGCGGCGGGAAGTTTCAGATTGAGCCGGACGCGTCGAGCGGGAGTTATTTCGTAGCCGCCGGTGAATTGTTCGGAAGTCGGGACTCGTGGCCCATAGTTGTCGCCTCGTGGCCAACGTCCAGTTGGCAAATCGATTCCCAATTTGTGAGTGCTTTACCGTTGCCACCTTTTATCTCCCGAAGCGGTAACTGCGATGATGGCGTGATCCAGCTTGGGGACAGCATAATGACGGCAATCGTTCTCGCCCCATTTGCCCAAGAGTCATGCAGGTTCACCGACCTCGGCCGCCTGCGCGTCCAGGAATGCGAGCGCGTCGTCGCCTTGCGCACGGAGTTGACCAAGTGCGGCGCGAAAGTAATCGAGACCGGCGACACGCTGGAAATCTTCCCATCCCAGCTTCACGGTGCGGAGATCGAGACCTACAACGACCATCGCATGGCGATGTGCTTCGCCATTCTGGGATTGAAAGTTCCCGGCATCAAAATCAAGAATCCCGCGTGCGTCAAAAAGACGTTCCCCAACTTTTTCCAGAAACTGGCCGTCGCCCCGCCCCACGGGCTGGGCGCGACGATTCTGGACGCCTCCGGCCGCAAGCTCACCCACGAGGAGCTGTTCGCGGATTGAAAACGAACGCGGAGTGCGGCCGTCCCGGCCGCAGAAACGCCAGCAACGCCGGACATCATCAAGAAATTCGAGAGCAACAGTCCCCCGTTCCTGGCTGCGCCCGAGGACGGGCGCACTCCCGCCTTCGCCCTTGCGCGCCGTTCAACTCCTCCGCACACTTTTCCCGTGAAGATAAACCTCGGCAAAGTCGGAACTCGTCCCGCCGCCCTCGAAACTGACGACATGGATCACCACATCGTCATCGCCATCGACGGCACCAGCGCCAGTGGCAAGAGCACCAATGCGAAGCTCATCGCCCGTTCGCTCGGCTACGTCTATGTGGACACCGGCGCGATGTACCGCACGCTGGCGTGGTTTTGCCTGAAGAAGAACGTGGACGTGAACGACCACAAGGCCGTGGCCAGCCTCTGCCGCCGCTGGAATTCCGAGTTGAAATGTGTCGAGGGCGACCTCCGTCAGGTCCAGTTGCTCGTGGACCATTACTATCCCGAGAAGGAGATTCGCACCGCGGAAACCAGCGCCGCCGTTCCCGCCGTGGCCGCCGTGCCAAAGGTCCGCGAGTGGATGAAGAAGGCGCAGCGCCAGTGCATCTCGTTCGGCAACCTCGTCATGGAAGGCCGCGACATCGGCACGAACATTTTCCCGGAGACGGATTTCAAGTTCTACCTTGACGCGAATCTCGACGAGCGTTCGAAGCGCCGTCAGGCCGAGGGCGTGAATGAAGATCTCGCCGCGCGTGACCAGCGCGACAGCCAGCGCGCCGCTGCGCCGCTGATGATCCCGCTCGGTGCCGTGATGGTGAACAATTCCGGCCAGACGCCCGAGCAGACGAGCGGCCACATCCTCGGCATCATCCGCCAGCGCCTGAAGGAGCGCGACGACGCGCGGCTCGTGGCGCAGCAGAAGCCGCGCTGGTGATGAACCTGACCTACCGGATTTCCTGGCTGCTCTCGCGGCTCCTTCACTACACCTACTTCCACGGCCGCCATTATCACGCCGACCGCGTGCCGTTGACCGGCGGCGTCATCCTCGCCGCGAACCACGCCAGCGTGCTCGATCCCCCGGTGATTGGCGGCGGCTTCAATCGCACGGTGAACTATCTCGCGCGTCGGACGCTGATGGACATCCCGGTCTTTGGTTTTCTGCTGCGTCAATTGAGCGTCGTGCCCGTGGACCGCGACGGCAGCGGCGGCGCGGGCTTGAAGGCGATTCTCAACCGGCTGATGGAAGGCGGGATCATCCTGCTCTTCCCCGAAGGCACGCGCACCGCCGACGGCAAGATGCAGCCGGCGCGTTCCGGCATCGGCCTCACGGTCATCAAGTCCACCGCGCCCGTCGTGCCGGTGCGCGTGAACGGAACCTTCCTCGCGCTGAGCCGCTTCATGAAGTTCCCGAGGCCGCGCCGCGTGACGGTGATCTACGGCGAGCCGATGCGTTTCGAGAAGCTGCGCGAGGAGGCGAAGACCTGCACGAAGGATCGGTTGAAGGAGATTTACCAGCAGGTGGCGGACGAAATCATGGCCGCCATCGCCGCCCTGAAAGAACCAGGAAAGTGAACCGGGCGGACTGGCAGGACAGCGCTTCCAGCCCGTCCAGAGTTCATCAACGCGAACCCCAAACGGTTCGGCTTAGCCGGAACCATGCAGACAGGTAGGACAGGCATCCTGCCTGTCCCGCCCTGCAAGGCGGTGGGCAATGGAAAATGAGCGTTCGTTTGGCCAAACCGTTTGGTGTTCGTGTTGGAAAATTTCGGGACAGGCTGGAAGCGCTGTCCTACCGGCGCGGCTGACCGCCGTTCGCGATTTTTAACTGCATCGTTCCGGCTTAGAACAAGATGTTGTCGATGAATCGGGCGAGGTGTTCCGGTTTCTTGCGGTGCCGGCGCATCACGACGACAAGGTTTCGTGTGAAGCGTTCCTTCATGGGAAGCCGGGCAATGCTGGATTTGCGACCGTAGAGCGCGAGCGACCGGCGGGGGACGAGGCTGATGCCGAGTCCGAGAGCGACGAGGTTGATAATCAGGTCGAAGCTGTCGAGTTGCATGGCGGGCTCAACCTTGAGTCCGAGCCGGCGCATCCAGCGGCGGAGTTCCCGCCCGGTGTTGCCGCTCTCCTCGATGAGCAACCATGTTTGCCGGGAGAGCCATGCCGTGCGTGAAGCCTCCGATTTAGGAAGGGAGAGGAAAGCCGCTTCCAGCGTTTTGGGCGCAATCAACACGAAGGTGTCGCTGATGCGATGGGTGATGGCGAGTGTTCTGGAGAGCAGCTTGGGCGGGCAGAGAACGCCGAGATCGAGCTCGTTGCTTTCGAGCGCCGAAAGAATGGCGCCGCCGGGCTGGCAGGTGACAAGGTAACGGATCTGTCGCTCGCTTCTGACATTGGCGTGAAAGAATCCGGGCAGGTGGGCCATGCTGATGCTTCGGGAAACTCCAATCCGGATTTCCTTCGGGGCATTTGCGAACTCTTCCTTGAGCCGGCGAAGTGAATTGTCCACATCGCCCAGCAGGCGCGCTGATTCCTGGCAGAGGAATTCGCCGGCCTTCGTTACATGGACGCTCCGGGTGGTGCGTTCCAGCAACTCGATGTCGAGCCGGTTTTCCATGCCCTGCATCTGACGCGTGATGGCGCTTTGGGTGATGCCGGCTTCTTCCGCCGCCTTGGTGAAGCTCCGGTGCTTCACCACGAGGCGGAACAGGGCGAGTTCATAAAGATCGAACGGGACCGTGGCGAGGAAGTCATTCATTTCATGCAACAGTGTATGCAACTAATGAATTTCACTCAAATAAACTCCCGCGCCAGATTGCACCCGAGAAAGCGGTAATATTATGGCAAATCGAAATCAGAAAACTGCGGGAAACGTTCCGGGGCCGTTCTATGTGGATGACTCGTGCATTGATTGTGACATTTGCCGGACGAGTGTCCCCGAGTTCTTTTCACGAAATGATGAAGCCGGCTATTCGGTGGTCCATCGGCAACCACAGACTCCGGACGAATTGGCGCGGGCGCGGGAAGGGCTTGAGTTGTGTCCGACGGAATCCATTGGGAACGATGGCTGAGCGTCAATTGCTGCGACGGCTTCGAGCCGGTGGTTCTCTGTTTTCTTCCGGCTCCTGCCGTGGTTCAATCGGCGCGCGTTATGGAATACGAAGCAGTCATCGGTCTGGAGACGCATGTGCAGCTCAAGACGAAGTCCAAGATGTGGTGCGGATGCGCGAACGCCTTTGGTTCGCCGCCCAACACCAACGTCTGCCCGGTGTGCCTGGGAATGCCCGGCGTGCTGCCGGTGGCCAACGAGGAGGCGCTCCGCTTGACGGCCCTGACCGGTTGTCTGTTGAACTGCACGGTGGCGCGCTACGCGAAGTTTGACCGGAAGAATTATTTTTACCCGGACGCGCCGAAGAATTACCAGGTCACCCAGTTCGACCGGCCGTCTACCTTGAACGGATTCGTGGACTTTGAGTTTCAAGGCCAGCTCGCGCGGGTGCGCATCACGCGGGCGCATTTGGAGGAGGACGTGGGGAAGAACTTCCATTTTGACCGTCACAGCGGCGTGGATTTCAACCGCGCGGGCGTGCCGTTGCTGGAGATCGTCTCCGAGCCGGACATCACGAGCGCGGACATGGCGTATGAATATCTCAACGCGCTGAAGGACATTTTGATTCACGGCGGGATTTCGGACTGTGACATGGAGAAGGGCATGGTCCGCTGCGATGTGAACGTGAGCGTGCGTCCGAAAGGCAGCAAGGAACTCGGGGCGAAGATCGAGATCAAGAACATGAACACCTTCTCCGGCGCGCGAAAGGCGTTGGAGCATGAGATTCCCCGTCAGATCGAGGTTTTGAAGGGCGGTGGCAAGCTGGTGCAATCCACGCGGCGCTGGGACGATGTCGCCGGCATCACCGAGGAGATGCGCACGAAGGAGGACGCGCACGATTACCGCTATTTTCCGGAGCCGGATTTGATGCCGTTTGCGCCGGATGATGCCTGGCTTGCCGCGGTGCGATCGCGTGTCGTGGAGCTGCCGCTCGCCCGAAAGCAACGTTTCATGCGGGATTACCAGCTCCCGGCAGCGGATGGCGAGACGTTCAAGAACGACGTGCTGTTGGGGAATTACTTCGAGAGGGTGGCAAAGCAGTCTGGAAACCCGAAGGCCGTTGCGAACTGGGTGATCAACAATCTGCGCGCCAAGCTGTCCGAAGCGAACGAGGAGGAAGCTTCACAACAGGCGGCGATGGGAATCGAAAAGGAAGACATGAAGCTGACGACGCTGGCGGACCTGAAGTTCCAGCCGGTGTCATTGGTCGAGCTGGTGGGCCTGGTCGAGGCCAAGACCATCAGCAGTTCCGCCGCCCAGCAGGTATTTGCGGAAATGTTTGAGACGGGCAAGGAGCCGGCGGCCATCGTCCAGGAGAAAGGGCTGGCGCAGGTCAGCGATGCCGGGGCGCTGGAAAAGTTCTGCGACGAGGTGATTGCCGCGAATCCGGGTCCGGCGGCGGACTTCAAGGCCGGCAAGGCGGCCGCCCTGAATTTCCTCAAAGGCCAGGTGATGAAAGTGAGCAAGGGCAAGGCGAATCCGGCCCTCGTCGGCGAAATGCTGGAGCGAAAGCTCAAGGCTTAGCCAGCCTCCTGTCGCCGGCCCTGGCGGTGGAGATGGAAGGGCGAGCGGCGGCTCTGGCCGGCCTTTCCCTGCAAAGTTTTGGGCTGGAGCATGGACAAAAAAGGAGTTGTGAAAAACTTTTTGAAAAGCGGGCTTGCAATTTCCGGCCAGCCGCCTAGAAGGAGGATAGTAACACCAGACAAACCGGCGACCAAAAAGTTACATGGTCCTCTCATCGACAAACGGTCGTGCCTTCCTCGAAAGCCGCAGAAGGGGTGTATCCGGCTTCACTCTCATCGAGCTGCTCGTGGTCATTGTGGTCATTGCCATCATGGCGGCGCTGCTCCTTCCCGCGTTGTCCAAGACCAAGGAACATGCTCGTTCCACGGCTTGTCGGAATAACATGAAGCAGCTCAGCTTGGCGTTTCTGATGTACGCCGAGGATAACGAAGAAACATTTCCCTGGCCCGGCGGCATTGGCCGCGCCATCAACAGTCCGATGGCATACGGGCCTGATTGGGTGGCCACGCCGCAGGAGATGCAGAGCACGCCGATTTCGGTGACCTCAGCAGGCGTGCCGGGATTCGGCCATAACGCGGAATGTGGATCGATCTACCCCTACGTGACCAGCCAGCCCAAGCACGATTACGATCCCAACTTCAAGGAGTCCACTCCGGTTTATCGCTGTCCGAGCACGGGCAGGCTCGGTGAGGCGTTGCGCGTGAATTACAGCGCCAATGCGTGGCTGGAACCGGGTCGCGACTTCGGCAATGGCAAAGTTTCACCGCATGGCGTGCTGACGACGGCCGTGAGCGATCCTTCCCGCAAGGTGCTGCTGGTGAACGAGGCTCCCGAGGGAATGCTGTCGCCGGCATTCGATCCCCGGGTGGCTCCAAAGGTTCCGTTGCGCACCGTGGTTTTCCATGGGGATCGGGCCAATATTGCCTTCATGGATGGTCACATGGAATACGTCTCCCCAAGAGAGTACGACCAGATGCGCTCGCTCCTGGGGATCGACAGCTACTTCAACGCGGGCAAGTAGCCCTGTTGCAAGCCCGGTCGTCCCTTCTTTTAGCTTCCGCCAAGATACGCGCTCTTCACCTGTGGGTTGGCGCGCAGCGACGCGGAACCACCCGAGAGGATGATTCGACCCGTCTCCAGCACGTAGCCGAAGCTGGACAAATCAAGGGCGAGATTCGCGTTCTGTTCCACCAGCAGCACGGTGATCTTATGGTCGCGATTGATCTCTGCAATCTTCTCAAAAATCTTCTGCACCAGCAGCGGAGCGATGCCCAGCGACGGCTCGTCCAGCATCAGGAACTTGGGCTTGCTCATCAATGCACGCCCAATCGCCAGCATTTGCTGCTCGCCCCCGGAAAGCGTTCCCGCGATTTGCTTCTCGCGCTCCTTCAGGCGCGGGAAGACGTCGAAGACGTATTGGAGTTCACGATTAACAACCGCGCGATCTCGCACCAGATACGCGCCCATCCGTAAATTCTCCAGCACCGTCAGGTTCGCGAACACCAT
>JBDHQG010000095.1:0-9793 GCA_039806925.1 Limisphaerales bacterium | reverse complement strand
CGTGCTGTTGCACGGCGAACTCTGGACCGGCGCGGAAGCGGACACCAAACGCCTCGCCGCCGAAGGCGTGGTGAACTACGCCCTCGGCGCGTTCAACGGCACCGGCGACGACCGCGCCGCCGGCAACTCCGACACCGACGGCAACACGGAACTCGCCGCACGCCTGTTCTTCCATCCTTTCCTCCGGCGCGGGCCACAAGCCCTGCGCGGTTTCGGCCTCGGCGTCGCCGGCACCTACGGACAGTCGGAAGGCTCCGGCGGACTGCCCTCGGGCGGCGTTTACGGCACGGAAGGCCAGCAGGACATGTTCGCTTACCGCAGCGGCAATGGCGACGCTCCCGCCACCGCGAATGTCACCGCCGATGGCAATCACTGGCGGCTCGGCCCGCAGGCGTATTGGTATCACGGCCCGCTCGGCGTGCAGGCGGAGTTCGGCATTTCCTCGCAGGAACTCCGTCGCGATGACGGCACGGCCAGTTATCTCCGCGCCAATCATCAGGCATGGTCGGTCAACGCCTCGTGGCTGCTCACCGGAGAAGATGCTTCCTTCAAGGCCGTGACGCCCAAACGCAATTTCGCTCCGCACGACGGCGGACTCGGCGCGCTGCAACTCGTGGCCCGCTATTCCGTGTTCGATTTCGACAACGACGTGTTCCCGAACTTTGCCGACCCCGCGGAATCCGCCACGCGCGCGAACGCCTGGGGCGTGGGCCTGAACTGGTATCTCAACCGCAACGTCCGCCTGATGCTGAACTATCTCCAGACCGACTTCACCGGCGGCGCCAGCGGCCCCGTCCCCCACCAGAACGAGAACGTCATCCTCACCCGCGCCCAGGTGGTGTTCTGAACGGGTGATGTAGTGGGATTGGGGAGCGCGCCCGCCCCGGACGCAAGCGGGTCGCATCGAGCACACCGAGAGGAAAGACGTTTGTTGCGTGGCGGTGCGTTCGGATTCGTCGCGAGGCCGCACCGAACCACAGCCGGGGCGGCTGTGCTCCCGTTTCTTGCTCCGGCCCCAGCGGCGCCGATGAAGGTAGCCGGTGGGAAGGCTCGACCACAGGAAGAGCCGCACCCACCGGTAACTCCGTCGAAGAAATCCCGCGCCCCGGCGGAGCGCATGAAATTGGCGAGCGCACGTTCGTCATGCGCCCCGCCGGGGCGCGGGCACATCGCCCACCGATCCGGTGGGTGCGCTTGGTTTCACCAAGCTTCCCACCGGCTACCTTCATGCGCGCCTCTGGCGCGAAGCAGTCGCCGCCTTTACACCGCCGACGTGAGAAGGCGGATTCTCTGGCCGACCGAACACTCCACTTCGTCACCTCGGCGGCTACTTGCGAAGGACGTTCCTCCATCCAAAAAATTTCTCCATATTCCCTGTGACCCTGCGCCGGGATTCTTTCAGGAAGGAGGTGACTCAAACATAATAAGGTCAGAACGAGTCAGACCGCGACCATACGCAACCATGAAAACACAAACTAACAACCTGCTGATTCTTACGATCCTCGTAAGCATGTTATCACGACACTCAATCCAAGCAGCCGAATACTATTGGCGGTCCTCATGGGGTGTTTTTCCCGATCAAGTTGACACAACCATGCGCCTTGGCAGTGCGCCTACAAATCGATCCGGCCCCATTTTGATCGACGGAGTGCTTATCCTTCGGACCCTCACTAGAAACATCAACGCGGGTGATGGCATGGCAGATTACCAGATTTACGACCAAGCCGCGCCGAACATCGTAGTGCCCACTCAACTTGTCATAGAGGCCGAGGTTCAGCTTGAGTCAGGCGTATCAACATTTTCAGGGCGTCCTCCGGCCTGTATTGCTTGGACTACGGCGCCGGGTGTTTCGGGGATATTGGGTATTGAGGTTGGCCGCATTTATCTTGGTCGCAACCAAGTTGACCACTGGGGATCGACCAATGTTCCGACTGACGATGCTTTCCATCACTATCGCATTGAGGTCGATCGTCCCACTGTCACAAACGTCGGCCCTGACCAAGTGCGGGTTTATCGAGATTTTGATCCGGTTCCGATTCTGCGCGCCCCTATGGGTGGCGATGGTGCCAATACACTGGGCACCACCGTAGAGATTTTTTGGGGTGATGGAACCGATTGGGCATACGGAGTCAGCAAGTGGAGATCGTTCCGCCATAATGCAGCGCGGACGAACTCACGCCCCGTCATGTTTATTCGAACCGTACCGGAGGAGATTTGCTGGTCGTCATACACCGGAGTTCTCTACCAAGTTCATTACTGTTCAGAGTTGAACTCCGCCAACTGGCTTCCCTTGCTAACCAATGTTGTTGGTACCGCTGACACTACTTGCGTCACCGATCCAGACCCACGTCATGAATTAAAAAGATTTTACCGAGTAGAGGTGCAGCAATGACAAATTCCCTGTGACCCTGCGCCGGATTTCTTTCAGTAACCCGATGAAGCCCCATACCACGGGATATCATCAACAAAAAACAAACCTCAACACATCTATGAAACGAACAACTCAGACCATCAAGTCACTCAGGGCCGCCTGCTGGATTCTCACAGCACTGGTGGGTTTTATTCCCGGCGGCGTGCGAGCGGATTCACCGCAATCGGAGTCGGCGAACAAGACTATCATCTACCTCACACGCCACGGCGAGGACGTGCCGGAACTGGTCAATTCCGATCCGAGTTTCACGGTCACCTTCAACAACTGCAACGCGGACGGTTCGTGCTGCGTCGAGGCGCTGAATCCGCTGGGGCGGGTGCGCGCATCGGCCCTCGCGGACTGGTTCGAGTCGAAACGCATCACGCGGACGCTGACGCACGTCGTTGCCACCCATAAGATGCGCACGCGCCAGACGGTGGAGAAGATCGCGAAGCTGGCGGGCCTGGGCGGCGACCTTGATGGAGACGGAATACTCGACGGCCAGGATGTCGATCAGGCGCCGGGTGACGGCGTGATCAACATTCCATCCACGCCTGGCGAATGTGATCCGGGGTGGACATCGTCTTCGTCCGTCCGGCAGCCCCAGATCGATTACATCAACACGCTGCCATTGGGCAGTCGCGCCGTGGTGTGCTCTCACAGCCCGGTGATCTATCCGCTCATGCAGGCGTTTGGCATCGACACGAGCGATCCGATCAAGTTCCCCAAGGACAGCCGCGGTCGTGTTGTCGGTTTCAACAACCTGTGGATCGTGGAACTGAAGCCGGTGACCACTGGTGGCGCGACCACTTACCAAGGCCGGCTGCTGTCCTACATCCAGCTTGATTTCGATCTGGACGTATCTCTGTTCAAGCGCGACTACGGCCTCAAGCCGGGTCGTGGATCACGCAACGACGAAGACTGACCGAAGGCGGGAGCAATGCCGGTGCGGGGTTGGTTCCGCGCCGGCAATTCGCTTCATCCACGCCATTTCCAACAATTGTAGCAACGGACGTGAGTCCACTCTGATCTTCAACGAAAACACAGAATAATGAGCCGACTCACTTCGGCTGCAATGGAGTAGTTATGAAAAGAAACCTCCTCAATCTCATGCTGGTGAGCAGCGGCATCATTGCGCACCTGAACGGCGTGGCTGCTGCCGCCGGCGATTCACCGCCGTTGTTTCAGGAAACTTTTGCATATTCGCTGGGCGATTACTGGTGTGAAAACCACCTGAGCGTCGCCGACATGGATGGAGACGGGCGCAAGGACATCGTGCTGATGGTCACGGCTCTCGCCGATACGAACGGGCCGCCGTGGGGATACAACGCCCAGGTGATCCTGCTGCACGCCGGGCCGGACGGCTTGTTCACGGATTCCGTGATCACAAATTATCCGGGCCGTTACGGCTACGGCGCGTTCGCGGCGGAGTTGAACAATGACGGCGCGACGGACCTCATCCTGCGCGAGCAAAGCACGACCCACGTCCTCCTGAATGACGGGCACGGCTCGTTCCGGGAGGTGTGGGCGGGCGGGCCCGGTTATTACAACCTGGTGACGGTCGATGTGAACCGCGATGGATTCCTCGACATCGTTTCCGGCACGCAGACCGGCGGTGGCGGGATGATTCAGGTTTTCACGAACAACGGCGCGGGCACGAAATTCAGCGGTGCGTGGGGAAGCCGCCTGTATGGATCGGGCTATGATTCCATCCAGACGGTCCTCGCCGTGAACTTGAACGGCGACGGCCTGCCGGACATCGCGGCGCGGGAAATTTATGGCGGGCGGTGGATCACCTTCACGGGGACCACCAACGCCGCCGCGCCGTTTGTTGAGCAACAGGAAACGTATCTCGGCGTCCGGACCTTCGCGCTGGCGGCGGGTCGGGTGAACGGCGACGCGCTGGACGATCTCGCGGTTTTTGTGGGCTGGGGCGAGGCGAGGGTGCTGGTGAATCAGGGCGGCGGCGCGATGAGCAACGCGTGGACAAGCCCGAACCTCGGCGCGGCGGCTAACAACGTGGCGCTAGCGGATTTCGATGGAGACGGTTTTGACGATTTGTTCGTAGGCACGTTTGGCGACAGTGTCACGCGCAAGGGGGCGTTGCGGATTTATCGGAATCAGTCCGGTTCGGGTTTTGAGGAGTGGTGGCAGAGTCCGCTCGCGGGCGCCGGCTACACGGGAACTGTCGCCGACCTGAACGGCGACGGTGCGCCCGATTTGATCGTGGGCGAGAAAAACAGCATTCGTGTTCTGCTAAACCAGACAGGCTGGCCGCAGATTACGCGGTTGGAACCGTTGCCGGAAGGCATGCGGATCGTCTGGTCCAGCAAGCCGGGCAAGACGTATCGCGTGCAGCATCGGAATGGGTGGGGTGGTGAGGCTTGGGCGGATCTCGATGTGACCGCAACAGCCGTCTCGACGACCACGAGCGCGGTGGATGACACGAGAGCGGTCGGCGCGAATCACAGATTCTATCGCGTGGTGGAGCTGCCTTGAACGAGAGCAGAACGGTTTTATCGACGCATCGTTTCCGCCGTTGACCATCGTTGTTTTGTCAGTTTGCCGCCTTCTGGAACACGATGATGTGCTGGCGCGGGAGGACGCTGATGGTTTCCTTCCAGCGCAGGGGCAGGGCGGCCATCTCTTTTTTTACCTGCGCTTCCGTCATCTTGTGGAGCGGCTTGATGGGAACTCCGGGATCCTCGCCGCGGAACTCGACGAAGACCACGCGACCACCCGGCTTCAGTGCGCGTGTGATGGCGTCCATCATCTCGAACGGAAACTCGAACTCGTGATAGACATCGACCATCAACACGAGGTCCACGGAGCCGGCCGCGAGCCTGGGATCGCTGACGGTGCCGAGGACGGGTTTCACGTTGGTGATTCCAGCGTCGGCCATCTGGTTGGTGAGCAGATCGAGCATCTCCGGCTGAATGTCCACGGCGAGGACGGCGCCGGTGGAGCCGGTTTTCCTGGCGAGACGACGGGTGAAGTAGCCGGTGCCGGCGCCGATGTCGGCGATGACGTCGCCGGGTTTCACCACGAGTTCGTTGACGAGCTTCTCGGTGTGTTCCTCGGCGTCGCGCTCGGGGCGTTCGAGCCAGTCGGCGGCTTGATGGCCCATGACGTGGGAAATTTCCCGGCCCATGTAGAATTTGCCGATGCCATCGCGGCTGTGTTCCTTGCGGAATTCGTAACGATTGGTCGCGGCGGCGGAATCTGCGGCGAATACGGACGCCGTGGCGAGGAACGCGAGAAACGCTGCGAGTAATGCGCGCATGGCGGATGGTGGGCGCGGAGCGGGCCTCGTTTCAAGCCCGTGATCCGGGCCGCAAGAAGGAAGCGAGGTTGCCTCGGCGTTGGATTTGCTCTACAGAGCGGGTGGTGAAGTCATCGAAGTTCATGCTGCTGCTGGCGCTCCTGAATCTGGGAGTCGCTGCGGGAGTGATGTACTACGTCTTCCGTCCCGCGCCGGATACTTCCCATGCGCCGCAGACTGAAGAGGCCACAGCGGAAATTCCCGCGACGAATCCGGAGCCTGTCCCGACAGCCGTGGAAAAAGTCGTGGTGGTGACGAATCAATTCCGCTGGGCGCAGCTCGAATCCGAGGACTACAAGACCTACATCGCGCGGCTGCGGTCGATTGGTTGTCCCGAGCAGACGATTCGCGACATCATCATCGCGGACCTCGACAAGCTGCTCGCGCCGGAGGTGGCGAAGGCACAGGGGCGCCGCGCGGATTTGAAGTATTGGCACTCGGAGGAAGAGGAGATGCTGAACGACGTTGACCCGCGCGAAGTCTTCCGCAAACAGCGCGAGCTCGATCAGCGCAAGCGCGAGATCGTCCGCGAGCTGGTGAATGCGGACCTGGCTCGCGAGCGGATGAAACAGAGCGGGCAGGAGGATTATTACGAGCGACGCCTGGGCTTTTTGGCGGAGGAACGGCGGACGCAGGTGCGCGAGGTGTTGGAAAAATTCGATGAAGCCGAGCGCAAGATTCAGGACAAGGACGGTCTGGAACCGGTGCCGCTCTCCGCGATGGACCGGACGAAGCTGCGTTTGCTCCACCAGCAGCGGGACGAGGAGATCAGGGCGTTGATGTCGCCGCAGGAGAAGCAGCAATACGATCTCTGGCTCTCACCGATGGCGAATGATGTGCGGCACGCGCTCTATGGGATGAGCGCGACGGAGCAGGAGTTTCTCTCGATATACGAAGCGCGAAAGGCATTTGAATCCACATGGGGCGAACGCGATCCCGACCTGCTTGACGCCGCGACACGCCAGCAAATGGAAGCCGCGCGCGGCGACATGGAGGGGCAGATTGAGCAGAGCCTCGGTCCCGAGCGATACGCCGAATACAAGCGGGGCCAGGATCCTGACTTCCATCTGCTCAGCATATTGACGACGCAATACAAGCTGTCGAAGCAGACACCGGCGGAGATATACAACCACAAGGTCGTGGCCAGCAGCTACCGCGATCAAGTGAAGGGGAATAACAGCCTGACGCCCGAGCAAAAGCAGGCGTCTCTCAGGGAAATCGCGGCGGAGAGCCGCCGGACGGTGGCGACGATGCTTGGGACAAAGGCGTTCAATCACTACCTGCGCAGCGGTCAGGCGGCGTGGCTGGATGAGTAGTCTGGTTTCTTGTCGCTTTTTGGTGAGCAACGCAAAGTGGTTCGCTTCGACTCGCGGAGCGAGAAATTGAAGGTAGCCGTGGACTTCAGTCCACGGACCAAGCAATAGGGTGATTCTCGCGTCGCGGAGCGACGCTCCAAATCAAACTCATCGGCGGCATCATTATTCTTAGCCGGAACGATGCGGTGGAAAGTAGGACGGGCATCCTGCCTGTCCCGCACGGCAAGGGGTGGGCAATGGAGAATGACGATCTCTGAGCCAAACCGTTTGGTGTGGGCGTTGGAGAGCTTCGGGACAGGCTGGAAGCGCTGTCCTACCGGCGCGGCAGTCCGCCGTTCGCGATTTCCTGCTGCATCGTTCCGGCTTAGCCGGAACCATGCAATGGAGTTCCGGGTGGAACGGGCCACCGGCCCGTTCTGTCGGGCGACCCGCCCGACAGCCGTGCGCACCACGCGCGCATTGAATGGTGAACGGCCGTCGTGCGTTCGGCTCGGCGGCAGGTTGCCGCCGAGAACGGGCGGGTCGCCCGTTCCCCCCAGACCAATTGCATCGTTCCGGCTTAGAGCCTGCCTGAGAATTCGTTTTTTGCGTGGACCGAGCCGAGGCGGAGTGCGCCCGTCCCCGGGCGCAGCAACGTCCGAACGCCGGCCGCCCGCCAGGTTGCCAAGATCGTGGCCCCACCTCTCTGCGCCCGAGGACGGGCGCACTCCGCCTGTGGCTAAGTTCACAGCAAGGCGTTGACGCCGCATGGGACTCTCAAACCTTATCGCACGCCTTGATTCTGGTTCCACCACAGGATTGCCTGCACCCGTGTGTGGACGCCAAGCTTTCCGAATGCGTTGCTGAGGTAGTTGCGAACGGTGCCTTCGCTCAAGCCCAGTTGATGTGCCACCTGCCGGTTGCTGAGACCCTGCACCACCAAGCCAAGAACTCGTTGTTCCTGGAGAGTGATTGGTTCCGTGGGAGTCTTTTTTTGTCCGGCGGTTTTTTTGTCTGGTGTTGAGTTTCCATTTGGTTCTGTTTGCGACGCCCGCTCAGTCAGCGTCGGGTCCATGACGAATCCACCTTCCGCCACCGTGAGGACGGCCTGCGGAATGTCCTGGCCGGAAAACGATTTCAACAGGTAGCCATCCGCCCCGGCTTCCATGGCGGCGTGGGTCGTTGGTTCGTCCGCATAGGAAGTCAGGAAAAGCACGGCGGGCGACGGCGGGCGCGCTTTGAGCCGGCGGCAGATTTCAATGCCGTCGATCTCCGGCATGCGCATGTCGATGAGCAGCACGTCGGGTTGATGTTGCTCTGTCAGTGTCAGGGTCTCGGTCCCATTGCGCGCCTCGCCCACCACTTCGAGCTGCGGATGAACGTCCAGCAACGCCCGCAGTCCCACGCGGACGATGTCATGATCGTCGGCGATGAGCACCCGGACTTTCGGCGTGGGATTCGCGTGGTGGTTGGCTGTCATCACACTCAGTGGGTTCGCGTAAGCTCGGCATCGTTGATTCAGAAAGCCGCGCGGTGGACACAGCTTGATCAGAAAACCGCCGTTGCCGTCCGGATACGCGTCAGCAAACAGAATCAGGCTTCCAACAGGTTTGGCTGCTGCCTTCGGATTCATGCGGCAGCGGCCTCCATTTTGCGGCGCTTGGAGCGCACACGGTTCTTCACCGTGATCAGCAATTGCTTGAACTGCCGATCAACCAGGTCATTCACAGACTTGCCCCAACGACTGCGCGCGATGGCTTCTGCGTAGCGTTGATCAAGCTGTGCGCTCTGAAGTTCGCCGAGGAGCACAACCTCCATCTGCCGGCGCTGCTCGGTACCGGCGCGGAGCAGCTCCTCAAATGCAATCCCCTCTTCCCCGAGGATGGAATGGAGCTTCGCAGAAATTAAGTTGAAGTCCGCATTCGTTGCCTCGATGAGACCATACTTACCGCAGGCAGCGAAGACCTGTGCTCGACGCCAGTCATCGAAGCCTGACAGCGGCTCGGCGGCGGTGCGGCCGGCGTGCTGCCACGCGCGGCGAGCGAGTTGGGCCAGGGCAACCTGGCCGGCGCGCCACTTCGCATGAAGTCTCCCGATCTTTCGCAGGGGCGGAGGCTCTCCTGGCCGCGCCCGGCGCCCGGGGTTTGCTCGTTGTGCGCCGCAGCTGGCGCCACCTGCAGCGTCCGATACGATTCGCCAACGCCCACGCGGCGCTGGATTGGTGGGAGGTTAATCAGACCGTCTTCGTCTACGTTCCAACCGCCTGCACGCAACATGGGTAGTCAGCGTCACGAACCTTGTCGGAGCTGCCGCGCCCATGCCGCACCTTAGTCGAAATCCTCCCTGCGTGAAAATCACGCCCGGCGAATCGAGTCGAAAACGAGGTAGGCAACTGCTGCCGGTGCTCGGAAAGAGGCTCAAAAACGCCGTACAACTTCGTGGCTGGGCTGGATCGAGGTTGCCTCTTTCGCACAGCGGAAGTCTTTCTCCTCCGCAAGGATGCCACGATAAATCGATGTTTGTACAACTATCGTGACACGGAGGTTTCAAAAGGGGCGATTTTTAAGGCTATTCGAGAAACGTAACTCTCTGATTTTTAGCATCTCTCACTCTCCTTGAGCCTCTTTTAGGCATTCGTACAACTATCCTTAGTGCTCTGGGGCAGAAATTCGGTGACGTATTCACGCGGCGGCAGGGACTGGGGCGTCGTGCTTCTTCAATTTGAGCATGAGCTCCTGTAGGTCGGCCCGGTTGAATTTCCATTCA
>JBDHQG010000094.1:0-9802 GCA_039806925.1 Limisphaerales bacterium | reverse complement strand
TCTCCATTCCCGGCAGCCGGCTGGTGCAGGGGCAGAATGTGATCGCGGTGGAATTGCATCAGTCGAGCGACACCAGCTCGGACGTCCTGTTTGGCCTCAGTCTCGGTGTCCTGTCCGAGCGCGCGCCGTCGTTTCTCAATCCCGCCGAGCCGGGCGACCGCGCGGTGGCGCAGGAAGGCTCCACAACCCTGGTGGCCACGGCGGGCGGGATGCCTGCGCCGCGGTTCCAATGGTTTCAAGACGATCTGCCGGTGGCCGGGGAGACGAACGATTCGCTCTTCATTGGCTCCATGTCCGCCGCCAACGCCGGAAGATATTTTTGCATCGCGTCCAATTCCCTCGGCAGCGTGACGAGCCGGGTCGCGAACGTGACGTATCTGCCGGACACCAACGGGCCTTCGCTTGTGTACGTGTTCGGGCAGGCGAACCTCATGGACGTGCTGGTCGTGTTCTCCGAGCCGCCCGAGCCGGGATCGGCGACGGACAATTTCGGCTGGGAGATCACGCTGCTCGACGGTTCCAGCACGCTGACGGTGTTGTCCGGCAGCATGACGAGCAGCACCAGCCTGCTGTTGTCCACGCTGGAGCCGCGCGATCCGGACGCGGTGTATCTCATCCGGCGGACGTCGGATTTGGCCGAGCTGGTGGATCGCGGCAACCCGCTGCCGGCCGGGAGCGAGATGGTGATCGCGAGCTTTCCCGCGCCGCTGGTGCTGATGGACGATGTTCAAGCCTGGCGTTACAGCGATCGGGGAATCGATCATGACCGCGCGTGGAAGGAGCCGGGGTTTGACGACGGCGACTGGGCGGTGGGCCGCGCGCCCTTCGATGTCTCCCGGCAGCCCGACGGCGTTTTCTGCCGGAGCTTCATCCCGGCCGCGGACGATCCGGTGCGCACCTGCCTGTCGTTGTCGAACGCCACGGGCACGGCCCAGATTCCGACGGCATATTTCCGCACAACATTTCAGTTCGAGGGCGATGCCGCCCATTCCGTCCTGCGGATCACCAATGTGTTCAACGACGGGCTGGTGCTCTACTTGAACGGCGTGGAATTCCTGCGCGCCGGGATGCCGGAAGGGGAGATTTCCTTCGCCACGCTGGCGACGCAGACGCTGGGCGACGCGATCCAGGAAACGCAGGAACTTCACGTCCCCAGCCTCGTCGTCGGGGAAAACGTGCTGGCCGCGGAGGTTCATCAGGGGACGTTGAAGAGCGACAACCTCACGTTCGGGATCGCTCTGCATGGAATCCTTCCGGCCAGGCCGGTCACGCGGCCGCGCATGATCATCCGCCGGAGCGAGGCGTTCCTTGAGATCATCTGGTCGCCGCCGGGTGGCGTGCTGGAATTCTCCGACGATCCGGCCTCGGGCTGGGCTCCCGTTCAGGAAATCTATTCCTCGGACCGGCTGCGAACACCCGCGGGCGAGCAGCATCGCTTCTATCGCGTGGTGATGCCGGAATAATCCGGAACGATGCCGTTGAAAGTAGGACAGGCATCCTGCCTGTCCCGCACTGCAAAGCGGCGGGCGATGGGCAAGGATGGTTCGCCGAGCCAAACCGTTTGGTGTTCGCGTTGGAAAACTTCGGGACAGGCTGGAAGCGCTGTCCTGCCGGCGCGGCAGACTTCAGCTCGCGATTTTCAAACCGCATCGTTCCGGCTAAGGCTGTTGCCCGAAGCTTTCCCGCTTGCCCGGTGGCGTCCGCTGCGTTGCAATCCTTCCTTGTCATGCGCACGCGCTCCGAAATCATCTCACGTCTCGTCAATCCCGGCATCATCGCCGTCATCCGCACCGAAAAACCGTCGCAACTCCCCGACCTGTGCGAGGCGTTGATCGCCGGGGGCGTGATCGCGCTGGAGATCACCTTCACCGTGCCGGACGCGCTGGAGGCGATTCGCGACGCCAGCCGGCGGTTCGCGGATCGCGCGCTGGTGGGCGCGGGGACGGTGCTCAACGCCGCGATGTGCCGGGCCGCCATCGGCGCGGGGGCGGAATTCGTGGTGAGCCCGATCACCAAACTGGAAATCATCGACGCGGCCCATGTGTCGGACAAACCGGTGATGATTGGCGCCTACACGCCGACGGAGGCGCAGACGGCCCACGAGGCGGGCGCGGACTTCATCAAGATTTTCCCGGCGGACAAGCTCGGGCCGTCCTACATCAAGGCGCTGCGCGCGCCGTTGCCGCATTTGAAGATTGTCCCCACCGGCGGCGTGGATCTGAACACGGCGCCGGATTTTCTGAAGGCCGGCTGCGCGGCGCTCGGCGTGGGCGGATCGCTCGTTTCACCGGAGGCGATGAAGACTGGCAACTGGGCGGAACTGACACGGCTGGCGAAGGCGTTTGTGGAGATTGCCAGCCGTCGGTGACGTTCCAGGGAAACGGGCCAGCCGCATCGCGCACTGGAGCCTGGCGCGTCAGTAGGACAGCGCTTCCAGCCTGTCCAGAAATTCTTCCACGCGGACACCAAACGGCTTGACCCATTGCATCTCTCCTTTCCCGGAACACGCTTCTTCGCCGCCCGGGGCAGGCAGGATGCCTGTCCTACTTTCATCGGCACCACTATGGCTGAGGACCGGTTTCTATTTTGCGTCGGGCGTCGCGATGGCCGCCGGAGCGTTGGTGGGTGCCCGTCCAGATTCCTTGGATTCGAGCTTCCGCAGCAGATTCCCTTTCGTGACGGCCCATGTTTCGTTTGAGACGGCGGCGAGGCTTTTCCGGGCGTCCGTGTAGCGATCCAGGTTGATTTGCCAGCGCGCGAAGTGGAGCTGGATGCCCTCGCGTTCGAGATCGTTGCGGGAAAGTTTCTGCGCGGTCCGCCACGCGGCGAGAGCTTCATCGCCCAGTTTGATTTCCGCGGCGCGAGTGGCGTTGGTGTCATCGAGTTTCGGTGTCTTGATGCCATAATAGGTCTGCGCCAGCTCGGCGGCCATGCTGAAGTTTTCCGGGTCGAGCGCGAGGGCCTTCCGGTAAAGCGCCATCGCCTTCTCGAACACCTGCGGCTCGGTGATCTTGTAGTGTTCCTGCGCGTCCTTGCGGAAGAGGAAGACGGTGGTGGCGAGATTCTGGATGTACACGGGCTCGGCGGGCTCCAGTTCCATCGCCCTGGCGTAATAGTCGAAGGCGATTTTTACGTTGCCGTGGTGACCGTGGTTGTTGGCGAGGTTGTTCCACGCGGCGGGATTTTTCGGGTCAATCTCCGTCGCCAGCTTCCACTGCGCCTCCGCGTCCTCCTCCTGCCCGATGTCGTTGAGAAAACTGCCGTAGGCGATGCGCGCCTCGACGTGATTGGTGTGGGCGCGCAGGAAATCCTCGTAGCCCTTGATGACGGGCTCGAAGCGCCGTTGGATGCGGCCGTTCAAGATGGCTTTCTCGTCGTCGGTCTGCGGCCCGAGCTTGTTGCGGGCCTTGATCCACTCGTCCACCTGGGCCTGGGCGGCATCATCGTCGGCGAGAAGTTTCTGGTACGCTTGCGCGACGGGATTGGTACTGGCGGCGCTCACGGGAACTTTGATCCCGGTCTTTTGCTGAACGAGGTTGCTGACCGCCGCCGGCGTGTTGGTGGCGACGAGCGCGCTGAGCAGGCCAATGAGGAGGTCGTTCACGAACGGAACCTAGCACGCGGGCTGCGCGGAGGTAAAAGCCGAATCGCGTCCGCAGATTCCCCGCTCATTGGAGCTTGTCCCATTCCCCGGGCTTGAAGCCGACGGTGCCGCCCCTGGCACCGAGCACGAACGGACGTTTCACAAGATTTCCATTCCTGGAGAGCAGTTCGATGGCGTCGGCCTCGCTCATGCCGGGAAGTTTGTCCTTCATGCCCATCGCCTTGTAATCGAGCCCGGAGGTGTTGAAGAGCCGCCGGAGTTCGCCGCCCAGCAGGCCGAGCATCTTTTTCAACTCGGCTTTCGTGGGAGGCTGATCGCGGATGGGAATGACCTCGGTCTTCCAGCCGCGTTCGCGCGCGAACTTGAGCGCGTCCCGGCAGGTGCTGTATTTTTCGTAGGCGTAGATGCGAAGCATGGAGAGTTCTTACGTGGTTGCGGGGGGCGAAGCAACCTCTCGATCAGGGCCGACGCCTACGCCGGGAAGCGCCGCAATCACCTGCGGTGTCTGTTCTCATTAGCACCCGGCTTCAGCCGGGTGACCAATCGACGATCTTGTCCCAGCCGCTTCAGCGGCTTTACCCTCCGAACAAGCTGTTGAAACAGCTCTTCTTTCGCCCCTCACTCCCCAGACACCCGGCTGAAGCCGGGTGCTAATGAGACAGGCTCCATGTGTCAGCCCTGATCTCTCGATGCCGGCGCGTCGTCCACGCTAAAAATTCGTCATTCGACTTTCCCGGAAACGGCCGATAACGTCTCGCGCCATGTGGACGTTCCACCCGGTGGCGTTCCTGTTGCTGATGACGACGACCGCACTGAGTCAGGGAAGACTGCTGAAGGAAGAGGCGGTGCCGACGCGATTCCTCGAAGGCGGCCGTGTCATCCGCGTTTATCTCCCGCCTTCCTATGATCGCGAGCCGCGCCGGCGTTATCCCGTGCTTTACCTGCACGACGGCCAGAACGTCTTCAGCTCCGCCGGACCGCACAGTTGCTTCGGCTGGGGCAGCTGGGAGCTGGACAAGACGGCCGACCGCCTGATTGCCGAGGGCAGGATGCGGGAGATCATCATGGTGGCGGTGGACAACTCGCGGCATCGCTACAAGGAATACCGCGGCCGGGTGCATCCCGAAGGAGCCACGCGTGGCCGGAAGGTTTCGACCAACCTGTTCGACAACTCGAAGTTCGAGGCCTACGCGCATTTTCTGATCAAAGAGCTCAAGCCGAAGATCGATCGCGAGTATCGCACGCTGAAGACCGCGTCCAACACCGGCATCATGGGGTCTTCGCTCGGCGGGATATGCAGCCTGTCGCTGGCGTGGGAATTCCCGAAGGTCTTCGGACGCGCCGCCAGCTTGTCCGGATCGTTTCACATCGAGAAACGGAATTTCCTCGAACAGGTGCTGAAGCCCGCGCGCCAGAAGCCGGGCGCGATGCGCCTCTACCTCGACAGCGGCACGATTGATTTCACCGGCGACGACGATGATCGCCGCTACACGGATCTCGTCGCCGATGAATTGCGCCGCCTTGGCTGGCGCGATGGAAAGACGCTGGAGCGGCACACGGAGGCGCGGCCGTTCACAGATCAGGAGCTGGAGAAGAGCGGCCTGCCGTTCGACAAGTGGCACGAGGCGAAGTCGAGCCAACACAACGAATTCTACTGGCGGATGCGCGCGTGGCGGGCGTTTGTGTTTTTGTTCCCGCAGAAGTAGCGCCTGCTGCTTACTGGCTGCGCGCCCGGTAAAAGCCCGGCCCTCCGGTCGGATTCAAATCGGTGAGCACCAGCGTGGCTCCGGAGCCCACCACCTCGTCCACCACCACCCAGTCGAGCGCGTTGAGCGAGGAGGCGCGTTCAAGGAAGTAGGTGCGCCCGGAGATGCCCTGCAGCGTCACGGTGAAGGTCCCGTTGGCGAGGGTGGGATTTGTCAGCGTTGGCCGTTCGAGGGCTCCGCGGGTGACGGTGACCAGAAACTCGTTCGTGCTTGTGCGGGCGGGAAATCCGTCATCGGAAACCAGGATGGTGACGGCGTTGGTTGAATCAGCCTGCGCTTCCGTCGGGGTCCAGGTGAACAGTCCGGTTGCACTGAGGAGCGCGCCGGACGGTGAATTGGTTCCCAGGCTGAATGAGAGATTTTGGCGGGGGATGTCAACGTCGGTGACAGCGACGGTGAAGACGAGAAGCCCGCCCACGTTGACGGTCTGGTTGGCCGGGGGCGTGATGACGGGCGGCTGGTTCACTTCATTGACGTTCACCATGAAGCTGCGGGCAGCCGAGAGCGCGGGGGTGCCGTTGTCGGTGACGACCACTCCGATTTGAAAGGTGCCGGGGCCCTGGGCTTCCAACGGCGTCCAGGTGAAGGCGCCGGTGGCCGGATCAATGGCCGCGCCTTCCGGCGCGCCCGGACCGAGGGTGAACGTCAGCGTTTGCGTCGGGCCGTTCGGATCTGTGGCGCCAGCGGGGAAGGAGAGCTGTTCACCTTCGTTGATTGTCTGGTCGCTGATCGCGTCGAGCACCGGTGACTGGTTTGGTTCGAGCACCACCACGGTGAAGGTTTGGGTGGCGGACAGGCTGCCATCGCTGACGATGAGTTGAATCTTGTTCGTGGTCAATTGCTGGGCCGCGGTGGGAGCCCAGGTAAACAGACCTCCCGCGCTGACACCCGCGCCCGCGGGCGGATTGCCAAGGCTGTAGCTGAGGACGGGATGCGGGATGTCAGGATCGTCCGCCGGCACCGCAAAGACGAGCAGGCCGCCCACATTGATCGTTTGATCGGGCACCGGGGTGATCGTGGGGCGTTGATTGACTTCGTTGACCGTCACCAGAAAGCTTCGGGCGGCGGCAAACGCCGGGGTGCCGTTGTCCGTGACGATGACGCCCATCTGGTAGCTTCCCGGTCCTTGCGCCTCGTCCGGCGTCCATTGAAACCGCCCGGTGGCCGGATCCAGCGTCACGCCCGCGGGCGCGCCGGCGCCGAGGGAAAACGTGAGCGTTTGCGAGGAGCCGTTGGGATCGGAGGCGGAGATGGTGAAATCAATGACCTCGCCCTCGCCGACGGTGAGATCGCTGATGGCGGCGAGCGAGGGAGGCTGGTTCGGCTCCAGGACAATGGCGGTGAAGCGCTGCGTCGAGGCAAGGCTCCCATCGCTGACGATGATGCCAATGACGTTCGTGGTGAAGAGTTGCGCCGCGGTCGCGGTCCAGGTGAACAACCCTCCGGAGCTGACTTGTGCGCCGGCGGGCGCGCCGGCTTCGAGGCCGTAGGCGAGCGCCGGGTGCGGGATGTCGGGATCTTCCGCCGGCACGGCGAAGACGAGCAGGCCGCCGACGTTTACGTTCTGGTCCGCAATCGCTCCGATGATCGGAGCCCGGTTCACCTCGGCGACCGTCACCACAAAACTGCGCGCCGCGGCGAGGGCCGGGGTGCCGTTGTCGGTGACGATGATCCCGATTTGAAAAACACCCGGGCCCTGCGCCTCGCCCGGGGTCCAGGAGAACGCGCCCGTCGCCGGATCAATCGAGGCTCCTTCCGGGGCGCCGGCGCCCAGGGAGTAAGCCAGCGTTTGCGACGCACCATTTGGATCGCTGGCGCTGGCCTGGATGGAGAGCGTTTCGCCTTCGTTGACCGTCCGGTCGCTGATGGCGGCGAGCGTCGGCGACTGGTTGGGTTCGAGGACGATGGCGGTGAAGGTTTGCGTGGCCGACAGGCTGCCGTCGCTGACGACGACGCCGATGCGATTAGTGGAGAACAGCTGTGCCGGCGTGGGGCTCCAGGTGAAAAGCCCGGCCGGGCTCACGCTGGCGCCCGAAGGCGCGCCGGCATCCAGCACGTAGAGCAGCTGCGGATGCGGGATGTCCGGATCGTCCGCCGGCACGGCGAAGACGAGCAGGCCGCCCACGTTGAGCGTCTGGTCTTCGATGGCACCGATGAGCGGCGCGCGGTTCACTTCGTTGACGGTGACGAGGAAGCTGCGCGCGGCGCTGAGCGCCGGCGTGCCGTTGTCGGTCACGATGACCCCGATTTGAAAACTGCCGGGCCCCTGGTTTTCCGCGGGCGTCCAGGAAAAGACGCCGGTCACGGGGTCGATGCCCGCGCCCTCGGGAGCGCCGGCGCCGATCTGGAATGTGAGCGTTTGCGAAGCGCCGTTGGGATCGCTGGCGAGGATTGGGAACGTCAACAACTCGCCTTCGTTCGCGATTTGGTCGCTGATCGGCTCCAGCACCGGCAGGAGGTTCGGCGCCTCCACGATGATCGTGACATTCTGCGTGACGCTCAAGCTCGGCGCCCCGTCGTCGGTGGCCGTGATGGTGAACTGGTAGGTCGCCGGGCCCTGCGCGGCCGTGGGCGTCCACGAGAAGAATCCGCCCGGGCTCAACGACGCTCCGGCGGGCGCGTTGCTGCCAAGGGCGAGCGTCAGGTTTTGCACGGGCACGTCGGGGTCCGAGGCGAAAACCGAGAAGCCGAGGAACTGTTCCCGGTTCACCGTCTGGTTTTCGATCGGGAGAATCACGGGCGGGGCGTTCACCTCAGTGACGGTGACGAGGAATCCTTTCGCATCGATTTGCGCCGGGGAACCGGAATCGGTGACAATCGCGCTGATGAAATAGCTGCCCGGGCCCTGCAACTCGGAGGGCGTCCAGGTGAAGACGCCGGTGACGGGATCGATGGAAGCGCCTTCCGGGGCGCCGCCGCCAAGGCTGAACGCGAGCGCCTGGTTCGGACGATCCGGATCCGTCGCCGTGACGACAAACGTGAGCAACTGCCCCTCGCTGACGGTTCGGTTCGGAATATCCGCCATCGTGGGGCCGATGTTCACCTCGCTGACGATCACGGCAAAGGTTTGCGTGGCGCTCAGGCTCGGCGTGCCGTTGTCAAAGACGATCACCGCGAAGAGATTGGTGCCCGGCCCGTGGGACTCGTCGGTCTGCCATGTGATCAAGCCGCCCGCGCTGATGCTGGCGTTCGCCGGCGAACCCGTCCCAAGCGCGTACGAGAGCGATTGCGCGGGGATGTCCGGATCGCTCGCGAGCGCGGAAACCACGAGCAGCCCGCCCTCATTGATCGTCTGCCCGGCGATGGGCGTGATCGCGGGCGGGCGGTTCACCTCCCGCACCACCACGTTGAACTGCTGGGTGGCGCTCAGGCTGGGAGTTCCGTTGTCTGCCACGACAATGCGGAACCGGTTGGTCACGGGGCCCTGGGCCTCGGTCGGCGTCCATGAAAACGCGCCGGTGACCGGATGGATGGTCGCCCCCGTTTCGGCGCCGAGCTCCAGCGAATAAGCCAGCTGCTGGGGCGGCAGGTCGGCATCCGTCGCCGTCACGGTGAAGTCGAGCGTCGATTGCTCATCCACGGTTTTGTCCGGAATGGACGGAATCACCGGCGCGGCGGCGCGCGCGGGAAACCCGAACGCCAGTATGATTGCGGCGCAAACCAGGCCGGCCCTTTGCCAGAGCAGTGAAACCCGCCTTGAGTAAACTTCATGTCGCATAACAACTCGAAACGGCAGTTGTGTGTTTGATAAACAAAGCGTGCGATACGACAGCGCGCGATGAGACATGGCTAGGTAACTCCTTGTGCCCCCGAAACGCAAGGCCGAAGGTTGCCGCATGGCGGCCCGCTCACACCTCGGCCTTGGAGCAGTGATTGCCAGATTGACTGATGCCGTATACTTTGGCCGCTTTGAAGAATATCGACCGAACAAAGATGAAGACGGAAACAACAGAACCGAACATGGCACCGAACGCCGAAAACTCCCCCGCGTCGAACGCGGCCGAAAACGCCGGCGGGGATGTCGACACCGAACTGACGCCCGAGGCCGTCGCGGAACTGAAAACCCAGGCGGCCAAGGCAAGGGAACATTGGGAGGCGCTGGTGCGCACGACGGCCGATTTTGACAATTTCAAGAAGCGCGCCACGCGTGAGCGGCAGGAGGCAGTGAAGTTCGCCAACGAATCGCTCCTGCATAAGCTCATCCCGATCCTCGACACGTTTGACATGGCGTTGACCGCCGCCGCCAACGCGAAGGAGGGCACGGCGCAATCGCTCCAGACCGGCGTGAGCATGATTCTCTCGCAGCTCCGCAACACGCTGACCGAGGCGGGCCTGGAGGAGGTGGACGCCTCCGGAAAGGTGTTCGATCCGAATTTTCATGAGGCCGTGTCGCAGCAGGAATCCGCGGACGTTCCCGAGGGGCACGTCGTGC
>JBDHQG010000093.1:0-9881 GCA_039806925.1 Limisphaerales bacterium | reverse complement strand
AAGATGAAGACCGAGTTCGACAAGCGCGGCGTCAAGGTGCTCGCCATCAGCGTCGATCCGTTGAACGATCACCACGGCTGGATCTGCGACATCAATGAGACGCAGAACACCCGGATGAACTTCCCGATCATCGCCGACCCGGATCGCCAGATCGCGAACATGTACGACATGATTCACCCGAACGCCGACGACACGGCGACGGTGCGCAGCGTGTTCATCATCGGCCCGGACAAGAAGGTGAAGCTGACGTTGACCTATCCGGCGTCCACTGGCCGGAACTTCCTCGAGCTGCTCCGCGTCATCGATTCGCTCCAGCTCACCGCGCGCTTCAAGGTCGCCACGCCGGCGAACTGGGAGAATGGGCAGGACTGCATCATCGTCACCGCCGTGAAGGACGCGGAAGTGCCGACCATGTTTCCGAAGGGCTCGCGCACCGTGAAGCCTTACCTCCGCTACACGCCGCAGCCGAACCGCTGAACCAATCACCACGACCGCTCTACAGGAGCCGGCGACCTTGACGATAACGGGTGGGCCGCTACTGTCGCGCGGTCACCAGACAGAACACTGACGCCGCCGGCCTTGAAATCCGGCGGCAACCGAAAGAAAGAACACGAAATGAAATCAGCACTGACCGCCCTTTTGGGAATCAGCCTCGCGCTCAGCCTGCAGGCCGCCGAGGAAAGCCCGCTCAAGACTTCCAAGGACAAAGCCAGCTACGCGCTTGGAATGAACATCGGCAAGCAACTTCGCCAGAACAACGCCGAGATCAACACCGAGATTTACATGAAGGCGCTCAAGGATGCGTTGGGCGGCGGCAAGCTGCTCATGACCGACGAGCAGGTCCGCGAGACGCTGATGGCCTTCCAGCAGGAACTGCGCACCAAGACGCTCGACAAGAATCGCAAGGACGGCCAGGACTTCCTCGCCGCCAACAAATCCAAGGAAGGCGTCGTCACCACCGCCAGCGGCCTCCAATACAAGATTGAAACCAAGGGCGCCGGCAAGACTCCCGCAACCAACGACACCGTCGTCTGCCACTATCGCGGCACGCTCATCGACGGCACCGAGTTCGACAGTTCCTACAAGCGCGGCGAGCCCATGTCATTCGGCGTCACCGGCGTCATCAAGGGCTGGACCGAGGCGCTGCTCATGATGCCCGTCGGCTCCAAGTGGAAGCTCTTCATCCCGTCCGAGCTCGCCTATGGCGAACGCGGACGCCCCGGCATCCCGCCGAACGCCGCGCTGCTCTTCGACATCGAGCTCGTCTCGATCAAGGATCCCGCCGAAGCGGGCGCCGCCTCGAAGCCGATCCAAATCCAGCCGCAGGTGGTTCCGGCGCCGAAGGCCAAGTAATCAGGCGTCGCCATTCGACTTCGCCGGGACGAGGGATCGCTTCCCTCGTCCCTTTCGTTTTCCAACCCGTCCGGCAACCTCCCGGGCGGGCTTGCGCCCGACGGATCACGGCGCAAAAAGCCGTAGCCATCAGCCGCGGCACACGCTAAGTCTTCCGCGTGCCCGAAGACTCGCAGCCGCCCGCTCCGCCCGTGAACAACTGGCCGAAGACGATCTTGTGGATGCTGGTCGTGCTGGTCGTCGCGATGAACGCCGCCCTGATCATTCGCTCGTGCCGGAGCCTGCCCGGTGAAGCCGGAAAGCTGATCGAGAAAACGGGCAAGGCGCTCGCCGATGTCGCCTCCGCCTTCCGCCAGGGAACCATCCGCACCGAATTCACCAGCTACGCCACCACCATCACCAACCAGCAGCTGCTCCAGTTCGCCACGCTCCGGCAACGCGAGACGTTCACGCGCTCCGAGGAAACGACGACCGGCTTCGGCTACATCCCCCTCCCGGAAGTCATCGTCGAGGCCCGCGCGCCCGTGGAATACACCTACCATCTCGACCTCAATGCGCCGTGGAACTTCGTGCTCCAGGAGAACATCATCCACGTCTTCCCGCCGCCGGTTCGTTTCAACAAGCCGTCCATCGACGCCTCCGAGATCGCTTACGAGGTAAAAAAAGGCTACCTCAAGACCGACGAGGCGTTGGAGAATTTGAAGCGATCCCTTTCCTCCCTCGCCGTGTTGAAGGCAAGGGACAACATCCCGCTCGTCCGCGAAACATGCCGCCAGCAAACCAGCCTGTTCGTGGAAAACTGGCTCGCAAAAACCTTCTCCGACGGCCGCAGCTTCGCCGTGAAAGTTCACTTTCCGGGAGAGGCGCTGCCCGCCGGAATCAGCACGAATCAACCGGCGCCCCTGCCGTAGTCCGGCGCTCTTTACACATCCGGCGGCGCAACCTACTCTCGGCGACGATGTCGAAACCAGGCGGAACACGGGTTGTGGTCGGAATGAGCGGCGGAGTCGATTCCTCCGCGGCCGCGGCGTTGCTGGTCGAGCAGGGCTACGACGTGATTGGCATCACGCTCAAACTCTGGCCCCAGGACTGCGTGAACCGGGCCGAGGACAAATGCTGCGGCCCGCAGGCCGTCACCGACGCGCGATCCGTCTCACACAAGCTGGACATTCCCTATTACCTCGTCGATGAAGCCGAGGAATTCCAAAGGCATGTCATCAACTATTTCGCCGCGGAATATCGCGCCGGACGCACGCCCAACCCGTGCGTGATGTGCAATGACCGCCTCAAGTTCGGCACCCTCATCAGCCGCGCGCAAAAGCTCGGCGCGGAAAAGATCGCCACCGGCCACTTCGCCCGCGTGGAGCCGGACGCCGGCGGCACGCGCCACCTGCTCAAGCGCGGCCGCGATCCGCGCAAGGACCAGAGCTATTTTCTCTTCACGCTCAAGCAGGACCAGCTCGCGCGCACGATTTTTCCGCTGGGCGAACTGACCAAGAGCGACACCCGGGAGATCGCCCGCGAATGCGAGCTGAAGACCGCCGACAAGGAGGAGAGCATGGAAATCTGCTTCGTGCCGGACAAGGACTACGGACGGTTCCTCGAACAATCCAACCTGGTCCAAAGACATCAGGGAGACATCGTGGATGTGCATGGTCGCGTGTTGGGCAGGCACGACGGAATCGAGTTCTACACCATCGGCCAGCGCAAGGGGCTCGGCGTCTCCTCGCCGAAGCCGCTCTACGTGATCGAGCTCGACGCGCAGAACAACCGCGTGATTGTGGGCGACGATTCCGCCCTCGATCGCGACACATTTGTCGTGCAACACTGCAACTGGATCCCGTGGGATGCGCCCCCCGCCCGCATCGAGGCCGTCGCGAAGATCCGTTACAATCATCCGGGCACGCCGGCGACCATCACCCCCCTGCCGGAAGGAGGCGCCTCGGTGAGGCTGCACACGCCACAACGCGCCATCACTCCCGGCCAGGCGTGCGTCTTCTACCAGGACGACTTGGTTTTGGGCGGAGGTTGGATCGCGCGCTGAGCCGGAACGGTGCAACTGAAAATTGCGAACCGAGGCCTCGGTATCCATACGTAGTTTTACCGTCGCATTTCGTTGTAGTTCTCATCCCCAGCAATGCCTTGACGGTCGCCCTTGAAATGATAAGGTCACGGCGCGTGAGAGAGCCGGATACTGGCTCAAAACCTCGGAGAAACGCGGGTTGTGTGGGCCTTCACAAGTCGGATTCAGGAAATGAATTACTGAGTTGCAAAGAGCAGATGGAACTGATAACACCGAAACACTGATTCCTGCACAAGGGAACAGTGAAAGCCATCTCAGAACAAAAAACTTGGAAACGACGGGGAAGGCGAGACGAGGCAGGAGGGGATTTCCGCCTCTCCAAGCCCCAAGAACTTGAAGTATGAAGCAACATTGGAATGAGTCGTATCAGATTCCGGCCTGGAAACGAATCTTGGACATCGCGTGCATTGTGGTGGCCCTGCCCGTTCTCGTCCCTGTCGTTCTGCTCATCTCTGCGGTGATCTGGTTCGCCTCCCCGGGTCCGATCCTTTATCTGAATGAACGCGTCGGCTATCTCGGCCGCAAGTTCATCTGCTTCAAATTTCGCACCATGAAGGTGAACGCCGATGTCGGTGTGCATCAAAAACACCTGGCGGACCTCATGAAGAGCGATACCCCGATGACAAAGATGGATTGCAAGGGCGATCCTCGCGTCATCCCGTTCGGAGGTTTTCTCCGTGCAACTGGTCTCGATGAGCTTCCGCAGCTGCTCAACGTTGTCGGCGGCCAGATGAGCATTGTAGGGCCGCGTCCGTGCCTCCCGTACGAATACGATAATTATGTTCCCGCACAAAAACGCCGATTCAATAGTCTGCCAGGCTTAACCGGTCTGTGGCAGGTTAGCGGAAAGAACAAAACGACGTTTTCGGAAATGATCGCGCTCGACATTCATTACACTGAAACCATGTCCCCGTGGCTGGATTTGAAGATCATGTTCAAGACCATCCCGGCGCTTCTCGGTCAGGTAATCGAAACCAAGCTGGCGAAATCCTCCAAGGCTGGCGTTCCTCAACCCGTCCCTGCCACGACCCCGGCGAGAATTGGAAGTTCCGTCGCGGTCCGGCCCGAGCTTGTTGGGCAGAAATAAAAGCATCGACAGGTCACAAGACCTTGGGATTCTCTTCGCGCATGACGCTTAAAACGACGGTGGCGGTGGTTGGGTGCGGGTATTGGGGCCCCAATCTGATTCGAAATTTTCGTTCCCTCCCTGATTGCCGGCTGAAGGTCATGTGCGACCTCAACCAGCAACGTCTCAAGCACCTTCATCAGCTTTACCCCGAAGTTGAGATTTCGACGGAGTTCGACAAGGTGCTGGCCGATCCAGAAATCAATGCCGTCGCCATTGCGACAGCCGTTCGCTTCCATTACCCGATGGCCAAAGCGAGCTTGCTGGCCGGAAAGCATACATTCATCGAGAAACCGATGGCTTCCTCCGTGGCTGAATGCGAGGAACTGATCGAGATCGCCAAGAAGCAAGGCTTGATCTTGATGATCGGCCACACGTTCCTTTATTCGCCGGCTGTCCGGAAGATCAAGGACATCGTCAAATCGGGCGACGTCGGTGAAATTCGCTACATTTCCGCCCGGCGTCTCAACCTTGGCCTCTACCAAAAGGACATCAACGTCGCCTGGGATCTGGCGCCGCACGACATCTCGATCATCCTCTACATCATGGGTGAATCGCCGACGTTTGTGAACTGCTCGGGCAGCGCGCATGTCACGCCCAAGATCGAGGACGTCACCAGCATGTGTCTCATGTTCAAGCGGCATCGTTCGGCGATCATCCAGAGCAGCTGGCTTGATCCCCGCAAGGTGCGCGAGATGACCATCGTCGGCAGCCGGCGCATGATCGTCTATGACGACGTCGCGCAAATTGAGAAGCTCAAGATATTCGACGCCCGCGTGGAAACCCCGCCGCATTACGACACCTTTGCCGACTTCCATTACGCCTACCATTACGGGGACATGTATGTGCCGTACATCAAGCAGGAAGAGCCCTTGAAGGTTGAAACACAACACTTCCTCGATTGCATCCAGAACAAGACGAAACCGATTTCCAGCGGCGAACAGGGCCTCGAAATGGTGCGCATTCTTGAAGCCTCCTCCGAGTCGCTCCGACAGAACGGAGCCGCCGTTGAACTGACCGGGAAGAACAAGCCTGCCAAATCCGGCGACAGCGGAGAGAGCGATACGAAGTTCCGGAAACGCACCACGACATGAGCGCGAACGAGATTCCGTACCGGCTGGTCGCGGACAACGTAAAGCTCGGGAAGAACGTCAAAATTTTCGCCTTCACCAATCTCTACGGTTGCGAAATTGGTGACGACTCCAAGATCGGCACCTTCGTCGAAATCCAGAAAGGCGCGCGCGTCGGCAGCCGCTGCAAGGTTTCCAGCCACTCGTTTCTTTGCGAGGGCGTCATCCTGGAGGACGAAGTCTTCATCGGACACGGAGTCATGTTCACCAACGACCGTCTCCCGCGCGCCACCGCCACCGACGGCAAGCTTCAGACCGAAGCCGACTGGAAGTGCGAGTCCACCGTCATCAAGAAAGGGGCATCGATCGGTTCCGGGGCCACCCTGCTCTGCGGCATCACCATCGGCGAACGCGCCATCGTCGGTGCCGGCAGCGTCGTGACCAAGGACGTGCCGAAGAACGCCGTCGTCGCGGGAAATCCTGCTAAAGTTCTTCGTTACCTTCCCGACAATTCCTGAGCATTATGACCGTTCCGTTCCTCAATCTTCGCGCCGCCCACGATCCGCTCAAAGCCGAGATCATGGCGGCGATTCAACAAGTCATCGACTCCAGCGCCTTCGCCGGCGGTTCCTTCGTCGCCAAGTTCGACGAAGAATTCGCCGCCTACTGCCACACCAAGTTTTCCATTGGCCTCGGGCACGGCACCGAAGCTCTCTGGCTTCCGCTGCTCGCCCTCGGGGTCGGCCCGGGGGATGAAGTCATCACCGTCCCCGCCACGTTCATGGCAACGGCCGAAGCCATCAGCTACTGCGGCGCGAAGCCCGTGTTCGTCGACATCGAGGATTCGACCTACACGATGAACCCGGCGCTCTTGGAGAAAGCCATCACGCCCAGAACGAAGGCCATCATCCCCGTCCATCTCTTCGGACAGGTTGCGGACATGGATCCCATTCTTGAGATCGCCAACCGCCACGGCATCCCGGTCATCGAAGACGCCTGCCAGGCGCACGGTGCGGAGTACAAGGGCCGTCGTGCCGGCTCCATCGGCATCGCGGGTGCCTTCAGTTTCTACCCGGGCAAAAACCTCGGAGCGATGGGCGAGGCCGGCGCCACGACCACCAACGACGCCGGCCTGAAGAAAAAGGTCGAGACACTCCGCGACCACGGTCAGGCCAAAAAATATTATCACTCCATGATCGGCTGGAACGCCCGCATGGACGGAATGCAGGGCGCGATCCTCAGCATCAAGCTCAAGCACCTCGACCGCGGCAACGAAGGCCGCCGGGCGAACGCGGCCCTCTACCAAAAGCTCCTGGCGGGCGAAAAGAACATCATCGTCCCGCAGGAAGCGCCGGGCCGGAAGCACGTCTACCACCTCTTCGCCATTCGCACCAAGAATCGTGACGCCGTGATCGACGCGCTCGCGAAACGCTCCATCCACTGCGGCATACACTATCCGATCCCGGTCCACCTCCAGGACGCCTACAAGCACCTCGGACTCGGCCGTGGTTCCTTCCCGGTTTCCGAACGCTGCGCCGACGAGTTCATCTCGCTGCCCATGTTCCCGGAACTGACCTCCGACCAGATTGAAACGGTCGTGAGTGAGCTGAAGATCGCCGTTCGCGCGATCAACGGCTGACTCTCAAGAAGCCTTTCCTAAATGCCACAGGCGCGGATTCGTCCGCGCCTGTGCTGTTTTCAAGCGGTCGTGGTCGGGTTCTACACACTCTCCGGCACGACGTAGGGCTTGCGATACGGACGCGTCAGCATCTCGTTCGCCTGATCGTGTTCAAGGAAGCGTTCCGTCTTCGGGTCCATCGTGAGCGCGACGCCGAGACTCAAGTGATCGACATTGATATCCACGTCGTTTTCCCAAAGATGTGACAACATCCGCTGGCAGCTTTCATTGAGCTGTTTGTTGGCTTTGATGTTTTCAAGAATCTCTCCCTGTCTCTGTTTTTTGCCGAGGCGGTAGCTGATGTTGCCGGTGTGACAAAGCGCGCTGGAGAGGTGGCCTTCGAGGATGTCCGCGTTCAGGTCGGTGTGCTTGCGGCTGCGGACGGCGTTGATGAAGTTCGCGTAGTGATCGTCCGCGCCCTTCCATTCCTTGAGCTTGTTGCCGTCCTTGTCGTAGGCGGTCGCGCTGCTGTAGTTCGGCACCACGACGATGCCGCCCTCGCAGTGGATGATGACGGCCACGCTGCCGCCCTTGTCTTTCGGGAAGACATCCATGTCCTTCGCGCTCCAGCCGCCGTCCTTGATGGCAGCTTTGCTGCGGGGCAATCCGCGCACTTCGAAGATGAGCGGAGCCCTGGCGTAATCGTGATAGATGACCTGGGTGTTCGCCGTCTCGCCATCGTCGTCGTAACCAAGCCGTCCGCCGGCGCTGATAACGCGCGGAGAAAGTTCGTTCACGCCGAGGAACCAGCGCGCGATGTCCATCTGGTGAATGCCCTGGTTGCCGAGATCACCGCAGCCGTAATTCCAGATCCAGTGCCAGTCGTAGTGGAATCGCTTGCGCCGGATCGGGTCCATCGGCGCGGGGCCGCACCAAAGATCGTAATCCACGCCGGCCGGGACGGGCTGCGGGCCGTCCACCTTGCCGATACTGGGGCGCGGCTTGTAGCAGAGACCGCGGGCCACGGTGATCTTGCCAAGGTTCCCGGCGTTGACCCATTCCACGGCTTCCTTGATGGCGTGGCTGGAGCGGCTCTGGGTGCCGGTCTGCACCATCTTGCCATACTTGCGCGCGGCCTCGACGATCTTGCGTCCTTCCCAGACGTTGTGCGAAACGGGTTTCTCCACGTAAACGTCCTTGCCCGCCTGCACCGCCCAGATCGCGCCGAGGGCGTGCCAGTGGTTCGGCGTGGCGATGGAGATGACGTCAACGTTCTTGCTTTCGAGCAGGCGGCGGATGTCCTTGTGCGTCTCCACCGTCACGCCCTTGTCGTCCCATTTCTTCTTCTCCTTGCTGAGGATGGCGTCATCCACATCGCACAGGCCGGCGATGCGGGTGCCTTTGACTTTCGATAATCCGCCCAGGTGATCGCCGCCTCGCCCGCCGAAGCCGACGACGGCGACGCGCACGTCGTCATTGGCGCTGGCGACCTGCGCCCAGGATTTCGCTGACCAGCTGACGGTGGCGGTGGCGAGTGCGGCGGATTTGAAGAAGGAGCGACGGTTGAGGTGTTTCATAAAGTGATGAGAGATGGGACGGTTCGGATTTGGTGAATGTTCAATGACGCAATGACCAAGGCCCAAGGAATGTCCAGTGAACGAATGCCCAATGGCGACGGGCGCAGTCTGCTCATTGGTAATTCGTCATTCACTGGTCATTGAGCATTCCGTCATTGGTCATTCGCAATCGGCTTACTTGCCTGCCACATAATCCTTATAGCGCTCGGCCACCTTGCCAGCGGCCTCGTCGCCTTCGTGGAGGTAGAAGCGATACTTGAACGTGAGGCTCTTGCCGGCGGGAATCGTGATGTCGCCCGCGCCCTTGGGCTGCTTCTCGAAATCATGCACGCCGAACGGATTCGCGGCGAAGAGACCGTATTCGCGCACATGCCACCATGTCGGATGCTTCGGATTCGCCGGATGATCAAAGATGGCGATCCCAACCGTCCTGCCATCGACCGGCCCCGAGTAATCGCACCACTCGGCACGCTTGCCCCACGCCTTCTCGTCGCCGTTGCCGCTGCTGGTAACGCCGGTGCTCATCGCGATGCGGCCCTTGCCGACCTTCACACCTTTCTCGCCCTTCCCCCTCGGCATCACGCCGCGCATGGATTCATTCACGCGAATCGCCATCGAGCCTTCCTTGGTGTCGCCCAGCACGATGTCCTTGTCGCCCGCCTGGAGAGTGACTTCAAAGTCGAAGAGACGTTCGCTGTTCGGGCGCGCATACACGCGGAACGTGCGTTCATCCGTCATCGTCACGGAGCCGTCCGGCGCGATCCATTTGTTCGCGGAGCGGATGACGCCGGAATCCTCGCCGCCTTTCACTTCGAGAAATTTGTCGTGAACAATCTTCCCGGACTTCGGCGTCTCGGCCCAAAAATCCACGCCGTTCACCGCGCCGTGCGAATACCAGAGCGAGCGATGGTGCGGATGATCCTTCTCCTCGCCCTCGACTTCCTTCATCGGCCAGTTGCGCGTCATCGGCACGCCACCCGGACCAATCAGCGGATAAAAGTAAACGTGCGGCGCGCCCTGAAAACAGTAATCGGTGAAATGCCCGCCGTTAATC
>JBDHQG010000092.1:0-9983 GCA_039806925.1 Limisphaerales bacterium | reverse complement strand
CCGCCGGGCTTCAGCACGCGCGCGAGTTCGCGGAAGACCGCCGTCATCGCCGCCTGCCATTGGTCGATCTTTTTGAGCATCGTGATGGGCACGGACTTGGAATCCACGCCGAGAAACCAGCAACGCAGCCAGTTGTCGGCGTCGTATTGCACAACATCGAGAAACGGCGGCGACGTCACCACGAGACTGACCGAGCCGGACGGAATCTGCGGCGTGCTGCTCGACGCGCTCGTCACGAGGATCGCGTCTCCAGCCACAGAAGCCAGCGTCGCGCGCACGTCTGTCGTCACATCGCCGAGGAGCTGTTTTGATTTCTTGAGAATGATCTTCCGCACGTCCCGCTCCGGCGGCACCTGGTTGCGCTTCGCGTTGATGCGCAGTTGCGACTTCACGGACACCGCCTGGTTCGGAGGCAACGTATAGACAGAAAAGAATCCAGCGGAATGCCCGGTGAGCCGGTTCAGCGCGACGAGCGCAATCCAGTCATCGAGCGCATCCGCGCTGCCGTCCGCCCGGCGGCGCAACAGATACTTCTTCAACGCGCAGATGTGGCGAAGCGTTTGCGGATGGTAGAAGACCAGCAGCTCCTCCGGGAACTCATCGGCGTCATCGAGCGGAATCGCCTTCAGCCGCGATTCCACGGCACCGAGCGTTGGCGGTGTGAGACGCGGCCGCACGAAGGTCTGGCTGAGCGGATTGATGTCGCAGCCGGTCGGCGCGCGCCCGAGCAATGCGGCTTCGATGGGCGTCGTGCCGCGGCCCATGAACGGATCGTAAACGCGCTCGCCCGGCGCCGTCAGCCGTTCGATGAAGAAGCGCGGGAGCTGCGGCTTGAAGCACGCGCGATAGGAAACTTCGTGGAGCGAACTCGCCTGCCGCTGGCGCGCGGTCCAGAACTCATTCACATACGTCGGCACCTCGACCGCTTTGCCGTCGAACGTCGCGGACTTCGTGGAAACAATCCTCGTCTCCTCGCCAAACTCGCGGAACGCGGCCAGTTCGTCGGCCAGGTTGCCCGTTCGCCGCGACGGAGGTGGTGCGGTTGGGAACAGCGGGAGTTCGAGCAGCTCTGAAGTCATTGGGCTCAATCACATCATCAACCAGGCGGCGTGACAAGGTTGTGCCGCTATCGATGCTTCCCTTGACTCCCTTCAGGCGGGCCATAATCTCGATTTCGTTCCGACCGTATTTTTTAACAATCAACAAACTCAGTCAATGAAAGCGTATCAAGCGAGGAAACTGTGGAGTCATTCATTCGTGGCCCTGTTGGCGGCGGGCATTCTGGTGGCAGGCTGCTCCACCACCAGTTCCACGAAACCGGCGGCGAAAGTCACTTACCCATCCAAAGTCAAAAAATGGAACGGGATTGATGGCGTTGAATTTATCCAGCCCTATAAACTGGCCAGCTACACGGCGCTGATCGTCGAGCCAGTGGTGACGAACAAATGCACGCTTCCGTTGAAGGAGGATAATACTTATGCGGTGACGCTTGGTGCCCTCGGTCAGGCCGACACCTTGGTCTTCACCGAGATTGAGCGCGGATTGAAGGAGAATCTTCCCGTCGTGGCGAAGACTGCCGTCACTCAGCCCACAGGCAGCACTCTGCTTCTCAAGGTGAAAGTATCCGAAATCAATCCAGGCTCGGTTGCGACCCGATTCTGGGTCGGCTTCGGCGCGGGCAGCGGCTGGGTCCGCATGGATGGCGAGTTGGTCGATGCCGCCACGCAGAAGACCGTGCTGAAATTCGACCAGCGCCGCATCAGCTCGATGCGCCTCGATTACAAAGGCATGTTCGCGTCCTGCACGAAGGAAATTGGTGAAGATGTCGCCCGGCTGATCAAAATCGCCGAAGGCAACTGAGCGTTCCCGCCCGTCACTCATGACCAAACGCATCGCACTCGTCACCGGCGCCAGCCGCGGCATCGGCCGCGCCATCGCCGTGGCGCTGGCCCAGACCGGTTGCCATGTGGCGATCAACTTCCGCTCGAACGAAACCGAGGCGCAGGAGACGCTCGCGCTCGTTCAGAAAGCGGGCGGATCGGGCGAGTTGTGTCCGTTTGATGTCGTGGACACGGTGGCGAGTGAGGCGGCGGTCGCCAAGTTGATCGCCGCGCACAAGCGCCTCGATATCCTCGTGAACAACGCGGGCATCCGGCAGGACGCGCTCCTCGTCTTCATGACGCCGGAGCAGTGGGCGCAGGTCATCGCGACGAACCTCACGAGCTTCTACAACCTCACCAAGCCCGCCGCCAAACAGATGGCCATGCAACGTTGGGGTCGCATCGTCAGCGTCGCGTCCACCGCCGGCCAGACGGGTGTCGAAGGTCAGGCGAACTACGCGGCGGCAAAGGCCGGTGTTATCGGCGCGTCGAAAGCTCTCTCCCGCGAAGTCGCCAAGCGCGGCGTCACCGTGAACGTGCTCGCGCCCGGCTTCATCGAGACGGACATGACCGCCGACGTTCCACGCGACCAGATGCTCTCGCGCATTCCCGCCGGACGCTTCGGCAACCCGGAGGAAGTCGCCGCCGCCGCCACGTTCCTGTGCTCCGACGGCGCGGCCTACATCACCGGCGCCGTGCTGAACATCAACGGCGGCGTTTACACTTGAGATGGCGAAGAATTCTCAACCACGGATGAGAGACACGAATTTCACGGATTGCCACGAATTCAGATTTCATTCGTGGCAATCCGTGAAATTCGTGTCTGCCTTTTTCTTTATCAGTGTTTATCCGTGTCCATCCGTGGTTGAACATCACTGCACTTCCTGAGATGGCGGCACCGGCGTCCCAAACGAAACACTGGTCCGGCACCGGCAAGCTGCGCGGCGGCACCTTCGGCGTGCGCTTCTTCATCACCGCGCTGAGCGTGCTCGGCCTGCGGCTGACCTACGTCCTGCTCGTTCCCGTCGTGCTTGTGCTGTCGTTCATCTCGCCGGACATCGCGGCCACGATGGGTTTCCACCGGCGCATGTTCGGCCCGCGAAACGCCCTCGGCCGCCGCTGGCTCGTCATCAAACACTTCTTCTCCTTCGGCCGCGCCATCATCGATCGCACTGTGATTCTCGCCGGCATGACGAAGCGGTTCTCGTTTACGTTCGACGGCGAGCAACACCTGCGCGACGCCGTCGCCGGCGGCAAAGGCGTCCTCCTGCTCACCGCGCACGTCGGCAACTGGGAAGTCGCCGGCCAACTCCTCTCGCGCATCGATGTGCCGGTGAACGTCACCGGCTTCGACAACGAAGATCCCGCCGTGCGCGAGCTGTTGAACAAGATCTCGAAGCAGAAGTTCAAACTCATCCCGCTCTCCGGCGCGCCCACGGATGTCATCGAACTCGTCGCCGCGCTGCGCCGGGGCGAGCTCGTCTGCATGTTGGGCGACCGTGCCTACGGCGGGCCCACCGCGCGCGTGCCGTTCTTCGGGGATGCTGCGTCGTTTCCCGTCGGCCCGTACGTGCTCGCGGCCATCGCCGGTGCGCCGCTTGTGCAGGTCTTCAGCTTGCGCGAGCCCGGCGGGCATTATCATTTCTTCGGTTTCCCGCCCGTCGCGCCGGTTCATCCGCCGCGCCACGAACGCGACGCGCATCTCCGCAACTGCGCCGCGCAATTCGCCGCCAACCTCGAAAGCATCGTGAAACGCGACCCGCTCCAGTGGTACAACTTCTTTCCGTTCTGGGATGAGCCGACGAGCAAACCTGCTGCTGTGGAACAAGCCTCAGCCGTCGTTGCGCAACCAAACCCCGTCCCGCGCGCGAACTGAACCATGTCCGTTCCCATCGAAGAACTTCTCCCGCACCGCGCGCCCATGCGCTGGGTAGACGCGCTCGTGGACTGCACGGACACAACCGCCATCGCCACCGTTCACGTCCGCGAAGATCACTTCGCACTGGGTAATGGCGCGTTGCTCGAAACGGCGCTCGTCGAGTGCGTCGCGCAAACCGTCGCAGCCGCGCTCGGCCACCGGATGCGCGCCAGCGGCCAACCTGCCGCCGCCAATCAAGGCATGCTCATCGGCGTGACCAGCTTCAAGATCGTCGCGGCCCTACGCGCCGGCGAGACGTTGACCATCGAGACCCGCGAAGTGAAACGTCTCGGCCCGATGCTCCTCGTCGCCGCGACAATCACCAGCTCCGGCCAACCCATCGCCAGTGGCGAGCTTTCGTTGTATGCGTGATTTGTTTTTGAGCATCAGGGGATCGCCCGAGGGTAACTCGTTGCAGCAGCCCCGTAGGGGCGACATCTTTGTAGTCTGGCGTTCAGATAGGTTCCCAAGCACCGTAGGAGCGGCATCATCATACCGATGTCGCCCCTCTGGGGCTAAGCCGGAACGAAGCAGTAGGAAATCGCGAACTGAGGTCTGCCGTGCCGGTAGGACAGCGCTTCCAGCCTGTCCACGAGTTCACCAACGCGAACACCAAAGGGTTTGGCCAAACGAACGTTCATTTTCCAGTGCCCACCGCCTTGCAGGGCGGGACAGGCAGGATGCCTGTCCTACCTTCTACTGCATCGTTCCGGCTGAGAGCCTGTCTGAGAATTCAACCCTTGAGCCGGCAGAGCCTCAGCGGAGTGCGCCCGTCCCCGGGCGCAGAAACGTCCGAAGGTCCGCCGGCATGGAACGATTCCGGGATCGCGGACTCTCCCACCTCTCTGCGCCCGAGGACGGGCGCACTCCGTCACCTCATTTTCAGTCAGGCTCTAAGCCGGAACGATGCCGTTGGTCTGGGGGGAACGGGCGACCCGCCCGTTCTCGGCGGCAACCTGCCGCCGAGTCGAACGCACGACGGTCGTTCACCATTCAGTGCGCGCGTCGTGCGCGCGGCTGTCGGGCGGGTCGCCCGACAGAACGGGCCGGTGGCCCGTTCCACCCGGAACTCAACTGCATGGTTCCGGCTAAGAGTTCTTTGGCTGTCCGTTGCTACAAGGATTCCGCTCCTACGGAGATCGCCAAGGCGGTTCAAACTTCCGGCTGAATGCAACCCGCCAAGCCCAATGTCATCATCGCCAGCTACGGCGCCATCACCGCCGCCGGGCCCGATGTCGCGTCGCTGCTCGCCGCGCTTCGGACAAACACGTCGGGCCTGCGCGCGAACGAGCGCTTCAACTCTCCACGATTTCAGTCGAGCATTGTCGGGACCGCGCCGCGTCCGTCCGCTCAACCAACTGACGACGATCCGGCCTTCGATCTCGCGAACGACGCGCTCACGCAAGCCCGTCAGAATCTCGGTGCCTTGATGATTGCGCCCGAGCGCATCGGTTTCGTGCTCGCCACCACCAAGGCGAACATCGAAGCGCTCGAACGATTGATGGATGGACGGCCCTGTTCGGATCGCGCCCGCCGTCATCTCCAGCCCGAGTTGCTCGCGGAAGATCTCGCCGAAACGCACGAGGCGCGCGGCCCGCGCCAGACCATCTCCAATGCCTGCACTTCGGGCGTCGTCGCGCTGCAACAAGGCGCGAAAATGATCCAGCGCGGCGCGGCGGATGCGGCGTATGTCGTCGGCGTGGATCATCTCTCGGCATTCGTGCTGGCCGGCTTCACCGCGCTCAAGGCTTTGGATCCATCCGGGGCGCGACCGTTTGATCGGGAACGATGCGGGCTCAGCCTGGGCGAAGCCGGCGGTGCCATTGTGCTTTTGCGGGACGATTTGGCGACGGCTCCCGGTATCGAACTCATCGGCTGGGGATCGAGCAACGACGCGAACCACATGACCGGCCCGTCGCGCGACGGCTCCGGTCTCGCGCTCGCCATCCGCGGCGCGTTGCGCACGGCGAATCTCACGGCCGCGGACATCGACTACATCAACGTCCACGGCACCGGCACGCCTTACAACGACGCGATGGAAGCCGCCGCGCTGCGCACGATCTTCGGCGAGGCGTGTCCGCCCGTCAGCGGACAGAAGGGAATGCTCGGTCACACGCTTGGTGCGGCCGGCGTGGTCGAATCGATCATCTGCGCGCTCGCGCTGCGCGAGCAGTTCCTGCCCGGCACACCGCGCCTGTCGAGCCTCGCGGACGGGATGCCGGCAAGTCTCGTGAAGGAACCGCGTCCCGCCGAACGCCTGCGGCATGTGCTCAAACTCAGCACCGGCTTCGGCGGCGTGAACTGCGCCCTCGTCTTGCGTCATGGATAACTTCGTTGTCACTCCTACCGTCACCGTGAACCCGGACGACGTGCCGGCCGCGCGGCTCGGCACGCGTTTTGGGCGCATGGACCTGATGAGCCAGCTCGCGTTGCTGGCGGTGGAACCGTTCGCGCCGCAGTTCGAGTCCATCGCCCGCGAACGCATCGCCATCTGCCTCGTCGCGCGGAGCAGTTCACTCGCGACGGATGTCGAGTATTGGAAAGGACGCGACAACACCGGCGGCCCGAGTCCGACGCTCTTCACCTACACACTGCCCAGCGCCGCGCTTGGCGAGATCGCGATTCGCCATCGGATCACCGGCCCGCCTTTGTGCTTTGTCGGAGGCGGCGACGACGTGATGGCTGAGGCGATGAATTTGCTGAAGAGCGGCGCGGCGGACGGCTGCGTGTGCGTGGACGTGAATGTCGTGAGCCCGGCCTTGAGCGAGTTGATCGGATTGCCCGTCGTGGCTGAAGCGAAGGCATTTCTGATCAGGCGGGCGGTGTAGCGATGTTCGAGCTGCTGACTGGTCGTCTGGCAGAACACGCTTGCTGGCCTTCTCCGGCTGGTCCTACACTGCGGCTCTCGTTTTCACGGAAAACATACGTAATCACGCATTATTCGTTACGCATCACGACATGAACACCGTCAACCAACTCAAGACGATCAAGAACAAGACCGCCGCCAAGGTCGGTGCTGAACTCTCCCGCACCGGCGGCCTGCTGCGCCTCGCGCCCGCCTGGGTGCCGCGCTCGTTCCTCCAGCCCGGATTGCGCATCAAGCTCCATCCCGACGACACCTACGCCTACGGCCTGAACCGCGGCGGCATCGACGAACGCTGGTTCGCCTCCACCACGCCGACGGCCAACGAAGGCCGCGCGTGGGACGAGGGTCTGAACTACTGCGTCGTCGGCAAGGAACGCTTCACGCTCGCGCAGGCGGTCGAGGACTGCGGCGCGACGCTCGTCGGCAAAAGCATCTGGAAGAAGTACGGCAAGTGGCCGGTGTACTCGAAGTTCTTCGACAACATGGGGCCGATCCCGCACCACATGCACCAGAGCGCGAAGCAGGCGAAACTTGTCGGCCAGGAAGGCAAGCCGGAGTCCTACTACTTCCCGCCGCAGCACAACAACGTCGGCAACAACTTTCCCTACACGTTCATGGGCTTCGAGCCTGGCACGACGAAGGAGCAGGTGAAGCAGTGCATCCGCAACTGGAACAAGGGCGACAACGGCATCCTCGATCTCTCCAAGGCCTACCGCCTCAAGGTCGGCTCCGGCTGGCTGATTGATCCGTGCATTCTCCACGCGCCCGGTTCGCTCTGCACCTACGAGCCGCAGTGGGGCAGCGACGTCTTCGGCATGTATCAGAACCTCGTCGAAGGCCGCGAAGTGCCGTGGTCGCTCCTCGTGAAGGACATGCCCAAGAGCAAGCACAAGGACGTGGACTTCATCGTGGACCAGCTCGACTGGGAGAAGAACGTGGACCCGAACTTCAAGGACAACCATTACCTCGAACCCGTCCCCGTTGCCGACACGCGCAAGGAAGGTTTCGTCGATCGCTGGATTGTCTATGGCAAGGTCGATGGCGAACAGCTCTTCACCGCGAAGGAACTCACCGTCGATCCCGGCACCAAGTGCGTCATCAAGGACACCGGCGCGTATGGCCTCATCTGCGTGCAGGGCAGCGGCAAGATCAATGGCCAGCCGCTCGTCAGTCCGAAGCTCATCCGCTTCCATGAACTCACGGAGGACGAATACTTCTGCACCGAGGACGGCGCGAGGAACGGCGTGACCTTCGAGAACACCAGCGAGACCGAGCCACTCGTCTGCCTGCGCTACTTCGGCCCCGAAGTGAACCCGAACGCCCCCGCGATGGGCGCGTACCGGAAGAACAAGTTCAACTGAGCTGAACTGATTTCACGCAACGGCGGCTGGCGGAAACGTCAGCCGCTGTTTTGTTCTCGAGACAATGCGAAAGCGGCGCAGCGGCGCCGCAGTTCGAGACTTTGGTGCGAGGTTCGAAACGCCTCTCATCCATTTCTCATTGATAAGCGGTAGAATGAGTCAGTCGGTAGCCTCTGCCGGGTTGTGCAGCCAGTGATGCATCGGCGACAATCCTCATTGTGAAACGGAGTAACTGGCTTCTTCGCGTGTGCGTGGGTTCCTGTTTGCAGAGCATTTTTGCGCAAGGTTTGTCATGCGGATGCGCCCGTTGCCTCGCAAAATGGTTCTTGTTTCCGGCGGGTTCCAACGTAGCCTCCCAAGACTTTTTTCAGTCCGTTTAACGCACGTTTATGCTCAAAGCCGGAATCGTCGGTCTGCCCAATGTGGGCAAGTCCACCCTGTTCAATGCCGTGACCCGCACCCGCAAGGCGGAGGCGGCGAATTATCCTTTCTGCACCATCGACCCCAATGTCGGCATCGTGACGGTGCCGGATGCGCGGCTCGAGGTGTTGAAGAACATCGCCAAGACGCAGGTAATCATCCCGGCGGCGATTGAGTTCGTGGACATCGCCGGTCTGGTGAAGGGCGCGAGCGCGGGCGAGGGTTTGGGGAACAAATTTCTGAGCCACATTCGCGAGGTGGATGCCATCGTGCAGGTGGTGCGCTGCTTTGAGGATGCGGATATTCACCACGTCGCCGGCAGCGTGGACCCCGTGCGCGACATCGAGGTGATCAACACGGAGCTGGTGCTTTGCGACCTCGACGCGGTGAAGAAGAAGCGCACAAGCATCGCGAAGGACGCGAAGCGCGGCGACAAGGAGGCCATCGCGCAGGACGCGGTGCTGGCGAAGATCGAGCCGGTGCTGGACGCGGGCAAGCCGGCGTTGACGATTCAGCTCACGCCGGAAGAGCGGGCGATTTCCAGGCAGTTCTATTTGCTCACGGACAAGCCGACGATTTTCGCGTGCAACGTGAAGGAGGGTGATTTGGCGACGGCGGACAAGAATCCGTATGTGCTGAAGGTGCGCGAGTACGTGAAGAGCCATCTGGCGTGCGAGGCCGTGATCATCAGCGCGCAAATCGAGAGCGATCTGATCGACCTTTCGGCGGAAGAGGCGAAGGCGTTTCTGAAGGAGCTGGGCGTGGAGGAGAGCGGAGTGGGGGCGCTGATTCGCGCGACGTATCATCTGCTCGGACTGCGGACGTATTTCACGGCAGGCGAGAAGGAGGTGCGCGCCTGGACGATTCATGTGGGCGACACTGCGCCGAAGGCGGCGGGCGTGATTCACTCGGATTTCGAGCGCGGCTTCATCAAGGCGGAGACCGTCGCCTACGACGATCTCGTGAAGTGCGGCAGCGTCGCGGCGGCGCGCGAGAAGGGGCTCTACCGCATGGAGGGCAAGGAATACGTCGTGGAAGATGGCGACGTGATGCTCTTCAAGTTCAACGTGTAGTGCCCTCGACGGGGCCCGGTTACTCGGGGCTCGTTAGTTTCAGGCTCTCCATCAGCTTCACGCCTTGCGCCATGCCGAAGCGAGTGGCGCCGGCGTTTACCAGGGCGGCAATTTCCGGAAGCGTGAACGATTGATGGTCGATTTTGACGCCGATTTCCGCGCCGGCGGCTTCGCGGACGAGTTTGACGAGTTCGCCGGTCGAGGTGGCGTCGCTGCCGCCGCCCAGGGTGACGCCCTTCAGGGAGGCTTCGACGGCGAGTTTTGACGCGCGACGGATTTCGTCGCCGGTCAGGAGCATCACGTCGAGGTAAACGCTTACGGGCCGTTCATCCGCGGCCTCCACGATGTCGCGAAGTTCGCGAAGGATGTAGGCATCGTCGCCGTCTTTGAGGCGGCCGATGTTCGCGGAGACTTCGATGAAATGCGCGCCGCTGTCAGTGGCGACTTCGGTCTCGTAGCGTTTCA
>JBDHQG010000091.1:0-9997 GCA_039806925.1 Limisphaerales bacterium | reverse complement strand
TACGAGGGCGAACACGATTCCGGTGCGGACTCGCTCACGCTTCCCATCGGAACCAACAACACGCCGGACGCCGTCCATGCCATCATAGAACTGCCACCGGACGGCGAGTCCCCGACCTCCGCCATGGGACGCCAACGGTACTACAACAAATCCGACCTCATCGTCCTCGTCTCAAACTCCACCGTCGTGGTGAAAAGCGGGCTCGTTGATGGATTCTCCACCACGGTTCCCTACTCCGAATGGGAGGGCTTCATCAAAACGAACGTCACCTTTTACAACAAGCGCGAGGCCAAAACCATCAATGCCGTCCAGCTCAATGTTGCCGAGCTCGCGAAATGGAGCGCGACCAACTCCACGCTTCGTCCCGTGCTGGGCGGGCGTGATGTTCGCTCCATCTACATCGCCGACACGCGTCCCCAGTCCGCTTCCACCCAGGCCGGCGTCAAAGTCGTGGATGGTGCCGAGCTTCCCGCCCTGGGGCTCACTGTATCGACGCCTAATCCCCTCTACGTCCAGGGCCACTTCAACGCCGAAGGCGGCGACGTCGGGAAAAACAAAACGAAAAACGCCAGGCCCGCATCCCTCGTGGGCGATTCCATCAACATCCTGTCCACCGCGTGGTCGGATGCCATGAGCGCGCTGTCCATCGCGTCCCGTCTCGCGGCGGACACAACCGTCAACGCCGCGATCCTCGCCGGAATCGTTCCCAGCAGCGGGAGCTATTACAGCGGCGGCGTGGAAAACTTCCCCCGCTTCCTCGAGAACTGGAGCGGGCGCACGCTCACCTACAACGGTTCGATGGTCTCGATGTTCAACAGCCAGACCGCGAAGGCCCCCTGGGGCGGGTCCGATGTTTACAGCCCGCCTGCGCGGAGCTGGGCGTTCGACCAAAACTTCACCGACGCCACGAAGCTTCCTCCGGGCACGCCCGAGGTTCGCGCGGTGATCAAGAGCAAATGGGAGACGGTCGCCGCCGGAACCACGTATTGAATCATGGCCATCAAAAACCTTCTCCCCGTCCTGTTCGCCATCGTGCTCTGGCGCCCGGCGGCGACAGCCGAGGCGACCTTCGTCATCAGCACCCGGAACGAGGCGATTCCCGAGAACGGCACCGTCACCTGCACCGTTCTGAAAACCGGAGAAAACGAGTTCACCTTCCTGCCGCCGCCGCAGTGGAAACCGGAAGTGGACCGCAAAACCAGCTCGATGGCTTGGACGGCGCCCGACTATCGTTCGATGATTCAACTGCGCCTGATTGCCGGCGCCAGCAACGCGGTGCCCGCGCTCAAACCCGGTGAGTTGAAGAAAGTCCTGCTGTCCCGTCATTCCCAGGCCAGAATTCTCGAGGAGTTTCCATGCCACACCTCGGGCCTGTCTGGCGTCGCATTCGACTGGGATCGCCCCGGCGAAGGAGGCTTCGTGATCCGCGCCCGCTCGGCGTTCATCCCCGTGGCCGGAGGCATCGCCGAGCTGACCCTGACCACGCCCAGCACGCAATTCGAAGCGCGGCACATGGATTTGATGCGCCTTCTCAACTCCCTGCGTGTCGCCAATCCAGTGACACCGCCGGGCAGGCCAATCACCCGGCCATAAAATCGGGCCGCCCGATTTTCATTCGCGTTGCGCCCGGCCCGCGCGCGTTGTTCAGGTTTGATATTGAATGAGCCCGCCGTCCGTGTACATTTCATGCAATCATGTTGGCCAGCCCACCAGTTTGCCTGCTGTTCGCGGATGCGACGGGAACTGTCGCCGGCATGAAAAACGGCGACCTGATCGCCGCCCTGCTGCTGCTGGTGCTCGGAGTTGCCTTCGGCGTCGGCATCACCTGCCTCCTGATGGTCCTTCACTTCATGCGAAAAGGGCGCCTTGTAAACCGTCCCCTCATCCGAAGGCGCAACCTCCTGCCGCGTGAACGCAGCGCCGTGGCCCCGGTTTTCAATCACCCCAACCGCTGGCTCGCCATCCGCAGCGGCAACCCCCAGCTTGTCCAGGCAGCGCTCGCGTTGAACAATCCCAAGCCTTGTTCCTGGGAAGAGGGGCTCTCCGCGGCCCATGAGCACAAGCTCTTCATTTCCCCGGCCATTCGCGGGTGGGTGTTCGTCATGGGATCAAACCTCCCGGAACCCGGCGATGACGTGGACAAATGCTTCCGCTTCGTCATGGAACTGAGCAGGAAGCTCGGGCATGTGCAGTATTTCAACGTCAATCGCGCCGTGAATCATCATGCCTGGGTTCAAGTCGAGCTGGGCACGGTGATCCGCGCCTACGCCTGGGCGGGGAAAACGCTGTGGAACCAGGGCGCCATGACGCGCGCCGAAACAGACCTGGGCCTGAAATGTTTCGCCTACGGCGATGGCGAAGAGCGCGTCGACTTCGGCCGCCCCGATCCGGCGTCCGTGAACACGGAGCGCCTCCCGCTCCTGGCGGCACGCTGGAGCATCGATCCGACGTCGATCGATGCGCGCCTGCTCAAGGAAAGCCAGGGCATCGCGGGCAAACCATCCCGCTCCAACGCCCGTTAACTTCCCGCACGCCGGCGCAATGACGCGCCGGTTCAAATCGAAAAACAGGATTCTTATGTCACTCGAAGTGGCCATGTCGGAATATCCAAAGGACTTGGAACTGAAAGGCGGTTTTCGCGCCGAACTCCGCCCGCTCGGAAGCCCGGACGAAATGTCGTTCCACGAGTTCTTCCTCGCCGTGCCCGTCGGCGAGCGCATGTTCATCAAACACCGCGTCACGGACCCTTCGGTCATTCACGACTGGTGCGAGAACATCGACCTGGGACGGAACCTGCCGCTGCTCGCCATCCACCAAGGCCAGATCGTCGCCGTGGCCACGCTCCACCAGCAGCTCGGCGGATGGAAACGGCACATCGGACGCGTGAGCGTGCTCGTGCATCCCAAGTTCCGCGGCCGCGGCCTCGCCAAGGCGCTCGTGCTGGAAATCATCGACATCGCGCGACAGGTCGGGCTCGAAAAAGTCGAGGCCGAATTCATCGGCGAACAACAGGCCGCGATGAAGATGTTCGGCCTCATTGGCTTCCTGCCGCTCTTCCGTCTCTCCGATTACGTCAAGGATCAGGAAGGCATCACGCACGATTACTTCCTGCTCGGGCTCGATCTCAAGACCGACGAGGAATACGCCGGCATGGGCTGAGCCCCTCGCCCGACGTGACCCGCCTGCCGGCCCATGCCCACGCCTCCTGAAATCTGCCCCCACTGCGGCGCCGACGTGCCGCGCAACGCACGCGCCTGCCCGGAATGCGGCTCGGACGAGGAGACCGGATGGTCCGAGGATGCCGGCGCGGAACGGCTCGGCCTGCCGGACGACAAGTTCGACTATGACGAGTTTGTGAAGGAGGAATTCGGCACCGCCAGCCCCGTCAAGCCGCGCGGCATTTCGTGGCTGTGGTGGCTGGTCGCCCTCGGCCTCGCGGCCGCAATGCTCTGGCCGCTCCTCCATTCGCTCTGATGAACGAGCCCCGCGTGTCCCCGCCGGAAATCGAGCTTCCCGCCGCCAATCCGCGGCTCTGGCTCCTGGATCCCGCCGTCACCTTCCTCAACCACGGCTCGTTTGGCAGCTGCCCGCGCGCGGTCCTGGACCACCAGACCCGTATCCGGGAGCGCCTCGAACGGCAGCCCGTCCGTTTTCTCGTCCGGGAACTCGAACCGCTCTGGGACGCCGCGCGCAGCGAACTCGCCCGGTTCGTCGGAGCCGATGCGGACGACCTTGTCTTCGTCTCCAATGCCACGACCGGCGTGAACACCGTCCTTCAATCGCTTCGCTTTTCCGCCGGGGACGAACTTCTCGTCACCAATCATGAATACAACGCCTGTCGCAATGCCCTGAACATCGTTGCGGGACGCGCCGGCGCCAGGGTCGTCGTCGCTGAAATTCCCTTCCCCTTTGGCGGCGAAGACGATCTGATCAACCCCATCCTCGCCAACATTTCCGCCCGCACCCGGCTGGCGTTGATCGATCACGTCACCAGCCAGACCGGTCTCGTCTTCCCCGTCGGCCGTCTCGTTCAGGAACTCTCCGCGCGGGGAATCGATGTTCTCGTGGACGGCTCCCACGCGCCAGGAATGGTTCCGCTGGACCTGAACCGGCTTGGCGCCGCGTACTACACGGGCAACTGCCACAAATGGATCTGCGCGCCGAAGAGCGCCGCGTTTCTCCATGTGAGGCGCGACCGGCAGGAATCGATTCGCCCGCTCGTCATCAGCCACGGCGCGAATTCACCCCGCTCGGATCGTTCCCGGTTTCTCATCGAGTTCGGATGGATGGGCACATCCGATCCCTCCGCGATGCTGTGCGTGCCGGAGGCGCTGCGTTACATGGCGTCTCTGCTTCCCGGCGGCTGGCCGGAAATCATGCAACGCAACCACTCGCTGGCCGTCGCCGCCCGCAGCCTCCTCTGCCGGACGCTCTCGATCCCGGAACCCTGCCCCCCGCATTTTCTCGGATCGCTCGCCTCCGTGCCGATTCCGGATGCCGCCACCGCCACGACGCCGAAATCACCGCTCTATCTCGACGCATGGCAGGATGAGTTGCTTGACCGGCACCAGATCGAAGTCCCGATCATTCCGTGGCCCGCCGCGCCGCGCCGCCTCCTCCGTATCTCCGCCCAGCTCTACAATGCGCTGCCCCAATACGAAAAGCTCGCCGGGGCGTTGCGCGGCCTCCTCATGCGTTGAATCCGATTTCTCCCGCGCGCAAAAACAAAAAGGCCGCCCCGCATCACACGGCGAACTGACCTCAAATTCCCTTTTGTTTACGCCTCTGCTTTCGACGTAAGCTTGTGCCAGTAAACGTTAAATTTTAGATGGTGTCAAATCGCCTGATTTGACGGCCCTCCGATGCGGCATCAAGTCGTGTTGAGAATTGTTGAGAAAATGGTGCTGCCCCGCACGCCAAAGGATGCTGCGACTACCTCGTCCTTGATTGACAAATGGACGCGGAATTGACCATTATGCAAGCAACCAATTACGCCCTATAGGAGATGACACCATCGGCGAAGCCTGAATTCCCGCCTCTACTAGAAGTAGGTCGTCATCCTATCCCTTTGGCAATGGTTCGGAAGATTTGTGTAGACGCATTTCCTACCTCTACGACTCGGAGTCGAATCATGTCCGGCATCGAAACTGTCGTAGAGCGTCTGGTTCAGGAAGGTATCAATGGTGAACTTTGGCTCGATGGTAGCTTTCTTACCCGCAAGATGGACCCGGAAGATGCCGACATGGCGCTCTGTGTAGACGGCGAGTTTTACAACAACTGCCCGCCGAATCAACGCAGTGTAATTGATTGGGTAAAGGGCAATTTGAAATCCACGATTCGCTGCGATTCGTACATGTTTTCCGTGTACCCTGATACACACAAGCTTTACTGGGTCGGAGAACAGATGAAGGCGTATTGGATGACCCAATTCGGCCTCAGTAGAGGAAAGGTGCAAAAGGGCATTGCCGTGATTATGCTTCACTGACATGAGCGACCTGCTGGACATCACCCAGAAGTTGAACGAGACGCAGAAGGCGTTGAGGCAACTGGAAAGAGCCGTCGCGGAGAATCCCGGTGTGCCTTCATTGGTTTCAACCGCCGAATCCTTGCGCCAGAGACAAGTCGATTTGGAATTGGCATTCTCTGAAGAAGCAAACCGAAAACAGGTCGATGTGTGCAGTTACAGGCTGTTTGCGCCTGATGAAGCGCAGCCTAGCGTGGCGGCTCTGGCAGGAGCACTGAGTAGTTTTCAGGCGTGGTTTACCACCGTCTTTGATGCCGTCAAAAACGGCCCCAAGCAGCGGAGCAGGATTGAGGTCGATGTTGCACAGTCTACGGCCTTCGGCTTCGGATACTCGTTTACTGGAAGCGTCGGTATCGTGATGACCATGCCGAATGACAGGCTACTGTTTGGAGAAACCAAATTGGATGAGGCAATGGCCATACTATTTAAGATGGCCAAGGCAGATGATTCTGAGCGCATCGCTTACTTCTCGAAGCAACTCGGTGCGGCGTCCGTGCGCAAGATGTACTGGTGGACGACTGAGCATCTTAACGCTGGCCTTGGGGCAGACATCGAATGGCGTCGTCAGGATTCGGTCAAAGCCCACCTTTTTATTCAGCCAGCGGAATTAGACAGCCTCAAGAAGGCCATCGAAGAAACCAGCGACGAAACCGAAGAGACAATCGAAGTGGTCGGCCAGTTGGTTGGAGCGGACATCCCCCGTCACACGTTTCATCTCAGCGTGCAAGATGCTGAAGACGTTCGCGGCACGATGGCAGAAACGATTGGGGAATCGGTCACAGTCGAATTGCCGAAGCACTACAAGGCTACTCTTCGGAAGACCACCCGCGTCAACTACTCAACTGACAAAGAGCAAATTGAGTATCATCTGCTGAAGCTTGAGCCTGTTACCGGTTGACCGTCATCAACCCGTACGTCAGCAACAACCCATCCTGAGCCCTGCGCACGTTGCCCTCCTTGTACGTCCCGTCACTGACGATGACCAGAATATCACCCATGCCCGGCGTCGCACCCGAGAACGTGTTTACGAAACTGCCGCTGGCGTTGAGCGTGAAGACAGGAACGTGAAGGTTGCGGTCTAGGTCACTGAGGTAGCCGCCCGGCTCCAGAGTCTCACGGCTAGTCTTCTGTCCGGCAAATCCGGTGTAGCTGGTGCCGTTGAACAGGAACGTGACCGGCAGGTCGTTGGTAATCTTCTGCAAGTCCCGGCGCATCCTGTCCAGATTGAGCATGACCTAACTACGCTGGAAGCGTGGTCAACTCGTTCAGCAGCGCGAACTCTCCGAACAGTTCCTTGGCCTTCCGGTTGTAGGCGCAGCCGCAGTGAAATTCGGTTCTTGGAAGCATGGCACTGCTTCCATTATCCGCTTCGGCGTCAGCCACAGATACAGGCTGTGCTTCTCCATGCTGAACACGTCGAGCGCAACGCCTGCCGCCACCTTAAATTCACTGACGGCCTTGTGATAAACAGCCTCCGCAGCCTTCAAACGTTCAGCAGCCTCTTCGCCTTTCTGGTGTGCCGCCTGCCGCTCCTCCAAGGCTTGCTCCAATGATTGCTTGGCCGCGCGTGCGGTAGCCAGTGCTTCTTCCAGTGTCGGTTTTTCGGTCATACCTCTAAGAACTGGATTTGCAGGAGTCGCACACCGACAACTTGAGCACGCCGAACGTCTGGCCTGTGCGCGCTGATTTCACCTTAACCTTCCACATCGGCGACAGGTACACCGGCTCCTCACACACTGCGCACCGGCTGCCGTCAGCCTCAACCGCACGCCACTGAAAGCTTAGGGCAGCGTACGGCGGGTCGGTGATGGTGGTGGTGGTTGCCAAGCTGTCGCGCCAGATGCGTTCGCCTTCATCAGTCCACATACCCGTAAGAACAGAATTGCCCGGCTCAAGACGGCTATGAACTTGAGCCGGGCGGTGGCGAACGCGCGCTGAATCGACGCGCGAGATTGTTACGGTTCGTTGATTTTCTTGCCGACGATGGACACCGACACCGGGAACCTGCCGGACGCGGCAACGTCGCCAGTGACGCGCAGGTAACGCTGACACGCCTGCGTATCGACGGCGAAGACAGACGTGCCGCCTGCCGCCGGGATTGAAGTCAGCGTGCCGAAGCTTGAAAAGCCGCTGGCCTGCGTGCCGCTGCTGCCGACGTACATTTGCAGCGCAGCGGTGCCGGACCCCGCCTGTGCGGGGCCACAATCGACGATGACGGCGACCTGCCCGGTATAATCCCGGATGTCCACGCCGCTGCCGGTGATGGGATTGGTGTAGGTGCCAGCGGCAAGGAGCCGTGTCACCGTGAAGGATTCTGCGACGTTAATCATAAGAGTGTCGTGTTGAGGTTGTCTTTATCGCGTGGTCAATTCCCCGCCTGCCGAGTCCCGCAGCGGGGCGAGGTCGGTGACGCGCTCCGCCTGCCCTTGGCCGGAAAGTACGTTGAAGGTGTCGAGGTCGATTTCCACTAGGTCGCCGACCTTGACGAATTTGGCGCGCTTGTCGCCGCTGATGGTGGTGCCGCGCGTGATGCGCGCCACCACGGTTTGAATCTTGCCCGTCTTCGGCTTCTTCACGAATGAAGCAGCCGTCAGCACCTTCTCTGTTTTCGATTCAGCCATAGCAGGAGTTCAGTTGATGTCGTCAGTGAACGCCTTACGTGATGCTGTTGCCAGACACGCTGAAGCTTGCGGCGTGTCGGAGTCCATTATCGCAAAGCATCTGAACCACGATGCGGACCTGCGACTGAAGGTCGAGGCTGTACGGGTTGACGGTGACGACCACGCCAGCCCATGAAGCCATCACGAGGTCGGACCAGTTTCCGAAGCAGACATTCTGCGCGGTCGGCACCTGATTCGAGCAAACGGCGGTGTAACCGTTGACCGTGTTGTTGTCCGACCAGATGAAGATGGCCTGATTGGCAGCCTTCGGTGTGGTCTTGAGACGACCACGGGCAGCCGGGTTGACCAAGTAAGCCAGACGACCCACATCGGCGTTGCTGGTCGCCACGTTGGTTTCAAAGCTGACAATCTCGTTCCATGTCGGCGCGGACTGAGACGCGAAGGTGACGCCAGTGGACAGGCCAGAGGCGTTGTAAATTCCTTGCGGCTCCGCACCGGCTCCGCTGCCTTGGATGGCTGCGCGGTCACGCTCAATGGCAGTGACGGCCATGAGGTCGCTGCGCACGAAGTTTTCAACGTCGATTGAACTCTGAGCCAGCAAGCTCAAGCTGTACGCCGTCGCTGCCGCCAGCCGGTGAGGCGTGAGGGTCAACTGACCGGTGGCCTGCTGGCTGACGGTCAGGGTGCCAGTCTCAGACAGCCAGTACGCCGTTGCTCCGCCGGTCTGGGACGGGATGGCCACATCACCGACAAGGCCGTCGATGAACGTCGCGCCAAGCTCGTTCGTGACCATCTTGTTGCGCAACAGTTCAATCATGTTGCCGGACAGAAGGTCGGTGCTCACGAAGGCACCACCACTGCCAAGGCTGCCTGCGGACAGGTCGCGCTTTTCCATCAAGACATCGTGCGGCACGTAGAGTGACCGGCGCATGAAGCCTTCGGGGTCGGTGACGCGCTCATCAGGCAGGACAAGGCCGCGCGCTCCAAGGTGGCGCTTGATGCGCTCCTCGGTGCGCTTGAACATCTCGGCGGAAGCTTCGCCTTCCAGCCCGTCCAGCGCCCGGCCTTCGGCCAGCGTGCGCAACGCTCTCACGAGGCTGTAACGCTTGAGTTCCTTCTTGCTCAAGCCGAGTTCCGGCGCGGGCAGGTCGATGGGCTTGGCAGACGGATTCATCGTCTCAAAGGCGGTGCGGCGGAAGTCATCGGCGCTGGTGCCCTGCTCCAAGGCGGTCTGAGCCAGTTGGCCCAACTGCGGAAAGCGTTTGGCGATGGCGTTGATTTCGTTCATGCGCCGCAACTCGTCGCGCCGCACATCGGCAGCGGAGACGGTGACAGTGGTGCCGCCTCCACCTTCGGTGGACGTGGCGTCGAGCGTGGTCGGTTTCATATTGTTCCTAACTACGGGGGTGATGGTGATGGTGTTCTCTTCCGTGGTGTCGGTGGACCTGCCGACGCCCACGGAAGCGTCAGCCGGAATGCTGGCCAGTGAAATTTCATGTACGGACCAGTTGACCGCGCGCAGCGTTTCCACGCCGTCTTTGACTGACTCCGTAATCATCTCGTGGACGCGGTAGCCGAAGCTGATGCCGGTACGAATGCCGTCGAGCACGTCCTGAAAAATCTCCTCTGCGCGTGCGCTCCGGCCAAAGCGCACCTTGGCCCGGCCCTTCTTGTCGCCGTCGATGCGCGCCTCCTCCACAATGCCGACGTGTTCGCGCACGTCATGGTTGACCAGCAGCGGCGCGGACTTGCTCTTGATGCGGGACAGGTCAGCGTTCTTTTTGTCGTGGCCCAGTACTTCCATGCCAAACCAACGCTCGACAGGTTCCTCTGATGAGAAGGCAACTTCGAT
>JBDHQG010000090.1:0-10041 GCA_039806925.1 Limisphaerales bacterium | reverse complement strand
AAGCTCACGAGCGAGACGATGGGATCAATCACGCCCTCCGGGGCGGCGCGCAGAACGGGATCTTTCGTGGCGGTGTAACGCGTGGAAACTTTCCCGTCCGGCCCGATGATGCGGCGGTTCGAGGCGACTTCGCGCACCGCGGCCTGACCCAGGCCCAGGTGACTGACCGGTTGCGCGTGCCCGAGGGATTCGCGAACGGACCTGTCGAGCCGGCGCAGCACTTCGCGCGCGAAGGTGCCGTCGTAATTCAGCGTGTCGAGACCGGCGTCCTTGAGCACTTTCTCCGCGCCGAAATCGCAGTCCGGCGCGTCGTGCTGGTGCAGCGCGTGCAAGGTGACGCGCGAGGGGCTCGTGCCCGCGGCGGCGGCGAGCGTTTCGCGAAAGGCGTCGTAGCCTTCGTTCGCCACGCCGATCCAGTCGATGGCGCACAGGACAATCGGCTGGCCCGCGCCGAGCAGCACCACGCCGCGCGCGCGGAGCGTCATGTCCCAGGTGTTCGTGACGGGATCGTAGGCGAGATGGCTGCCGACCGGCGGCGTGGCATCGACATCAAAGCGCGAGAGGCGCAGGCCGGAGTTCGCGGAACCAGCATCGGCGCCGCGGGAGTTGGTGGACGCGAGGCAGGCGCAGGCGAACAGCGCGAGGAGGAGGCCGCGAAGGAACTTGGTGGACATGCGGGCAGACTAAGCGCATCCGCCGCGCGGTGAAAAGAAGAAGTCCCGGGTTGTTACTTCGGATACCAGTTCAGCAGCGGCAGCTGGTGAATCGGCGTGCGCAGGGAGACGATCAGGGAGGACACGGTGGCAATGATGCCGACCGCCGGCCCCACGAGCAGGATGACGGGATTCCAATGCCCGGCCACCACGAGGTAAACGCCCGCAGCGGCGACCGCGGCGATGCCCGCATAGATGAGAAAATTCAGTCCCACATGGCCCCAGCGAACCACCTTCCGCCCCTGGCGATTTCCCATCAGATGCATGTTGATCACGAATCTTTCCTCGCCGCGATCTTCGCGAGCAGATCATCGCGCTGCGAGGTGTCGCCCGTGCCGCAGCCGCCGGTGGCGGCTTCGTGGGCGTGAGCTTCTTCCTTGCGCGAGAACACGGACTGCGCTCCGTTCATCGCGGCGCGGGGCGAGTTGATCGCAGCCTTCGCCTCGGCGAGGTGGCCCTTGCCGATGGAGACGCCGTTGAAGGCCTTGATCTTCGCGCCTTCGAGATACGGCTTCGGCTTCGCGCCGAAGTTGTATTTGAAATTCTTCCAGTTGTCGCCGGACTGGTAGTTCGTCCCGAGCGCGCCGCTGGGATCGTAGCCGCAGTGGACCATGCAGTGCTCGCAACGCGGGTCGCGGGCCTTGCCGTTGACGACGCCGTAGTTCTCCCACTTCACCTCGCGCAGCATCTCCTGATAGCCGGCGTAGTGGCCGTCGGTCATCAGGTAGCACGGCGCCTTCCAGCCTTTGATGTTGCGGGTGGGAATCGCCCACGCGGTGCAGGTCAGCTCACGTTTGCCGGAGAGGAATTCCTGATACACCGGCGTGCCGAAGATGGTGAAGCGCTTGCCCCAGTCCTCGATCTTCGCGAACTTCTGCCGCGTCATGTCGCGGGTAAGGAAGAAATCCTCCGGCTGCTTGCCGAGACGTTTCACCATGTCCTTCTTGGCGGCGTCGTAATCGTATCCAGGCGAAATCGTGTGGCCGTCCACTTCGAGGGACGAGAGGTAGCTGAACATGTCCTCCAGCTCCTGCACGTCCGTTTCCTTGTAGACAGTGGTGTTGGTCGCGACTTGGTAGCCTAAAATCTTGGCCATCTTGATCGCGTCGATGCATTCCTTGAAGACACCTTCGCGTTCCACGATGAGATCGTGCGTGTATTCGAGCCCGTCCACATGGACGTTCCAATACATCCACTTGCTCGGCGCAATCGTGACCTTCGCGCGCGCCTTGTCGTCGGCCTTGCGGATCGCTTCGGCGTCCTTCTCGGAAACGAGTTTCTCCGCGAGCAGCTTCAGGAGCTTCACCTCCATCTCGGGACCGTAATGCGCGGCCATGTAATCGCGCATTTTCTTCCGCATGAAGACGCCGTTGGTGCAGACGTAAATCACGCGACCTTGCTGGCGCAGTCCCGCGATGAGCTCCTCGATCTTCGGATAAATCAGCGGTTCGCCGCCGCAGATGCTGACCATCGGCGCGTCGCATTCCTGCGCGGACCCGAGGCAATCCTCCAGGCTCATCATGTCCTTGAGACTCGTGGAGTACTCGCGGATGCGCCCGCAGCCGGTGCAGGTGAGGTTGCAGGTGTGCAGCGGTTCGAGCTGGAGCACCATCGCGAACTTCGGCGTTCTGCGCAGCTTGTGTTTGACGATGTGGGAGGCGATCTTCGCCGTGAGCGCGAGGGGGAACCGCATAGGATTAGTTTGATTGTGCGATGGTTTGGACAGACTCTCCCGCGGCTGGCGGGCTGGTTTCATCCGCCGGGGCCGGCGATGTCTGGCCAAAGAAACCGGGCAGCAGGAAGCTCGCGGGCGACACGCTCGAAGACGTGTTCAGCCCGCTGCACCCCGCGCCGATCAACATCACGGCGAGGAGCGCAAGCAACCAAGCTGGCTTCCAATCCAATTGCACGAAGGCATATTAAATTAGGTCGAGATGAGCGCAACCTATAAAAAGCACCCCGAGCCAAGCTGGCGAGATTCCTCCACGACGCGACGCGCCCCGATTGGCTCCTGGTGCTTCCTTGGTTGTTGGATCTTGGCGCTTGGTGTTTCCCCGCTGCCCGCCGCCGACACCACCGTCCCCGACCTCCCAACCGTCTCTTCCGGCGACCACTCCAACCGCGTCCATCAATCCTACATCGAATGGACCGGGCGCTTCGCCCACGACAAAACCAACAGCGAAACCGCCTGGCGCTTCGCCAAAGTCTGTTTCCAACGCGCCGACTTCTCCACCAATGACGCCCAGCGCGCCGCCTTCGCCGAACTCGGCATCGCCGCCAGCCGGCACGCCATCGCGCTCGATACCAACTCCGCCGCCGCTTATTTCTACCTCGGCGTGAACCTCGGCCAGATGGCCCGCACGAAACTCTTCACCGCGCTCGGCCTGCTCGACGAAATGGAAGCCGCCTGGGAAAAGTCCATCGCGCTCGATCCCAAGTTTCATTACGCCGCCGCCGAACGTTCCCTCGGGCTGCTCTATCTCGACGCCCCCGGCTGGCCCATCAGCCTCGGCAGCCGCAGCAAAGCGCGCCAACATCTCCAGCAAGCGACGAAGCTCGTGCCTGACTATCCCGAGAACCACCTGTGCTGGCTCGAAGCACAATTGAAATGGGGCGAAGCAAAGTCGGTGAGAACTCAGCTCTCCAACGTCGAAACCATCCTCCAATCCGCGCGCACGAACTTCACCGGCACCGCATGGTCACGCGATTGGGAAGACTGGGACGCTCGCTGGAAACGCATCCGCGCCAGGTCGGAGTCCACGGCGAACGCCCGCAGTCCACGCGACGCGCGATAGCACCAAGCCGCTTCAGAGCCTGTTTGAAAATGAGGTGACGGAGAGCGCCCGTCCCCGGGCGCAGAGAGGTGGGAGAGTCTACGATCCTGGAATCGTTCCATGCCGGCGGACCTTCGGACATTTCTGCGCCCGGGGACGGGCGCACTCCGCCGAGGCTCTGCCGGCGCAAGGGTTGAATTCTCAGACAGGCTCTCAGCCGGAACGGTGCGGTCAAGTTCCGGGTGGAACGGGCCACCGGCCCGTTCTGTCGGGCGACCCGCCCGACAGCCGCGCGCACGACGCGCGCACTGAATGGTGAACGATCATCATGCGTTCGGCTCGGCGGCAGGTTGCCGCCGAGAACGGGCCGGTGGCCCGTTCCCCCAGACCAACGGCATCGTTGAAAATCGCGAACTGAGAACTGCCGCGCCGGTAGGACAGCGCTTCCAGCCTGTCCCGAAGTTCTCCGACGCGAACATCAAACGGTTTGACTCAGCGAACGATCCGACGCTGCCTGCGTGATTGTCATCGCCAGGATGAGAATCACACGCCGGACTTGTCCGAGCCGTCACGCCCGCCGTGCAATCCAAGCTGCGCCAGCTTCTCGCGCATCTTGAGGCGCGTGACACCGAGCCAGCGCGCGGCCTTCGCTTGATTGCCGCCCGCGAGCCGGATCGCCTGTGAGAAAAGCTCCGGCTCCAGGTCAGAGATCATCTTCCAATACACATCCTCCACTTCGCCGTTCTGCGCGCGGTTCAGCAGGTCCGCGATGTAGGCGGCGTGGCTTTGCGTCGCGCTCGTGGTCGGCCGCTTCGTCTTGGCGAGCGCCTGCCGCACATGATCGAGACTCACCGCGAACGGTCGCGCGATGAGCAGCGACTGGCGCACGACGTTCTCCAGCTCGCGCACGTTGCCCGGCCACGGTTGTGATTGCAGAAACGAGATCACATCCGGCTGCACGGAGGGATTCTCCACGCCGAGCTCCGTCGCGTAGCGTTGGATGAAATACTTCACAAGCTCAGGAATGTCCTCCGCGCGCTCGCCCAGTGCGGGCATTTGGATCGTCGCGACACTCAGCCGGTAATAGAGATCCTCGCGGAATTCCTTCTCCTGAATCGCCGCCTCCAGATCGCGATGCGTCGCCGCGATGACGCGCACGTCCACCGGAATCACCTCGTCGCCGCCGACGCGCTGGATGCAGCGTTCCTGCAGCACACGCAGCAGCTTCGCCTGCGTGTCGGGATGCAGGTCGCCGATCTCGTCGAGGAACAGTGTGCCGCCGTTCGCCTGCTCGAAGCGCCCGATGCGCCGCGCCTGCGCGCCGGTGAACGCGCCGCGCTCGTGACCGAACAGTTCGCTCTCCAGTAGCGCCTGCGGAATCGCCGTGCAGTTCACCGCGATGAACGGCTTTCCCGCGCGGTCGCTGTGCTGGTAAATCGCGCGCGCCACGAGTTCCTTGCCCGTGCCCGTCGCGCCGCGAATGAAGACCGTGACCGGCGTGGCGGCCACGCGCCCGATCTCCTTGTACACCGCCTGCATCGCGCGGCTGTTGCCGACGATGGCGAAACCCTTGGTCTGCGCCGGGCCGACTTCCACCGATTCCGACATCAGCCGCGAGCTTTTCACCGCCGAGCTGACGACATCGAGCAACTCATCCACCTCGAACGGTTTCGTCAGGTATTCGCACGCGCCGAGCTTCGTCGCTTCAATCGCCGTCTCCGTCGTGCCGTGCGCCGTCATCAGCACGATGGGCAGCTTCGGTTTCGCCGCGTGCAGCTTCGCGACGAGTTCGAGCCCGCTCAAACCGGGCAGTTTGAAATCCGTGAGCACGAGATCGTAATCCTTGCTCCCGGCCTGCGTGAGGCCGGTGTCGCCGCGCGGGATCAAGTCCACGTCGTAGCCCTCGGCCCGGAGCACCTTTTGCAGGGACGGCCCGGTGCTGGCGTCGTCTTCAATGAGCAGGATTCGCGCTTTCATCGTTGGTCACCCGGGGCAGCACGACGCTGAACGTGGTGCCGCGATTGGGCTCGGTGGAATAGTGAATGAACCCGCCGTGCTTCTCAATGATGCGCGACGCGATGGAAAGCCCAAGCCCCGTCCCGCTTTCCTTCGTCGAGAAGAATGGATCGAAGATGCGCTTCTCGACCTCGGGCGGAATTCCCCTGCCGGTGTCCGCGACATCAATCGTCACCATCGGCTGCTCCGGCGCGCCCGGCGAAACGCCCTCGCGTCGCACGCGCAGCGTGATGGCGCCGTTCTGGCCGATGCTCTCGGCGGCGTTCTGCACCAGGTTGATCAACACCTGCTGAATCTGCTGGCGGTCCGCGCGCACCAGCGTCGCGTCGTCCGCTTCGAGCTTCAGCTCGATGAACTTTTGCTCGAGCACCGTGCGCAAGAGGTCGCGCACTTCGGTGAGGATGGATTCGACCGGCACCAGCTTGGCCTCCGGCTGCGAGGGACGCGCGAACTGGAGGAAATCCTTCACGATGCGTTCAAGCCGGTTGAGCTCGCTGTTGATGACTTCGACGTCTTCGCTTTCACAAAAGTTTTCCGGCAACGCCTGCTTGAGGCTGAACAGGCGAAACTTGATCGCCGTGAGCGGATTCCGAATCTCATGCGCCACGCCCGCCGCGAGAACGCCAAGTGACGCCAGCTTTTCCTGCCGCGCCAGCAGGGCCTCGCGCTGGCTGAGCCGCACGCGCAGCGGCGCGACAAACGCGCGGAACATCAACGCCGCCGCCGAGGCGGCCAGCGCGACAAACAGCACGAGCGAAACGACGAGCATGGTCTGCAACGTCCCAATCGCCGCGCCGGAGGAATCGAAGAACCGGTTCAGCGCGACGTTCTGCGCCTGCACCAGCTTGTCCGCCAGCGCGAGCAACGGCGCGGACTTTGCCGCGAGTTGATCGCGCAGGATCGCCGCCGTGTCCTTGCGGATGCCACGGAGACCGCGCTCCAGCAGCGGCTCGCTTTCCGCCACGTAACGTTCGCAGGTCTTGCTGATCTCCTCGATCAGATCGCGCTCGGCGCTTGTGGTGAGCTGCGAGCGCGTTCGCTTGATCCGGCTCGCCAGCGCCAAGGCATCGCGCTGGAAGCTCTCGCGCTCCGTCGCGTCCTCGGAGAGCTCGAAGCGGAACAGCGCGCCGTCCATGCGCAGCACCGTCTCGCGCAGATGCACGCCGAGGTAGAAGCTTTCGAGGTTCGCCTCCTTGAAATCCCTCCGAAGCCGGTCGAGCTGCCGCCAGGTGTTCACCTCCACGAAGGCGACGAGGCCGGCCGTCAGCGCCAGCAGCGCGGAAAACCCGATGAGACGCCACCGTGTTCCCGGCTCGCGCCCGCTGGCACCGGCTGAATCACCGTTGGAACAAATTGTTTCACTCATAGGTCCGCGCAATTTTTCAGGCCCCGCGTTTCCCGGCGGAAGCAGCCGGTTTTCCGGCGAAATCTCCGGCTGGCACACCATCCGCTAAAGACATCTCGAAACTCAAAGCTAGTTCCATGCGCGACACACCGACATTACGAAAAGAAGTTTCCGACGCAGCAAAAACCCTCACCCAACCCTCACCCAACCCTCACCCAACATGGATCCCCTGCCTCCCATCCCCACGCCGCCTTCAATGTATTGGCGCGAATTCCGCATCCGCTATCTGCCCGCTGTCGCCTTTGTCGTCATCATGATCAGCATCGTCGTCCTCTGGCGGAACGCGGGCATCACGAGCTTCGTCGCCGGCGTGGCCGAGGGCGTTCGCTCCACGATTTCCAGCCCGCAGATCGGCGTCATCCAGCAGTTGAACGTGCAGCCTTACCAGGTGGTCCAGGCCGGCGATCCGATCGCGATCATCCTGCCGAAGGATCCGCGCGTGGACATGGATCTCTTCCAGTCACAGCTCCAGATCGCGCGGTTGAAGCTGCAGCCGTCCGTCGCCGAGCAGAACGCGATGAACTTCGAGAGCATCCGCGTGGACCTGCTGCGCACGAAGTCCGAGCTTGCCATCGCGAAGGTGCATCTTGAGCGCGCCGAGAACGAGGTCCGCCGCAATGAGCCGCTCTTCAAGGGCAGGCTCGTCTCCGAGGACATCTATGACCTCAGCGTGAAAACCCGCGACATGTATCGCGCGGAGATCGACGCCAAGAGCAACGCCGTGGCGCAAATTGAAGAGCGCCTGAACGCGCTGAATACCCTCGGCGTCCCGCACTCCCTCAACACCAACGACGCCGCCTACCAGCTGCTCGGCCAGCTCGACGCGCTCCAGCACAACGCCGTGAGCAACTGGGGCCCCATCGTCCTCCGCGCGCCAATCAGCGGCATGGTCGGCCTGGTTTACCGGCAGCAGGGCGAGAACGTCGTGGCCGGCGAGCCGATCGTTTCGATCAACGGCAACTGGTCGGACCGCATCGTGGCCTACATGCGCCAGCCGTATTATGTCGATCCGCTGGTCGGCATGTCCGTGCATGTGACCACGCGCGAGCGCAAGGCCAAGAAATTCTGGTCCGAAATCACGCAGGTTGGCGCGCAGGTCGAGACGATCACCAACACGCTCGGCTTCGTGCGGACGGGCTACATCATGGACGTCGGCCTGCCCATCGTCATCGACATCCCGAAGGGCACGCAGATTCGGCCCGGCGAAACCGTGGACATCGTCTTCCGCGCGAAGGCATCCGAACGCCCCGCCCTGACGCCCGTGAACCAGCCCGCCACCGCGCCCGCGGCGCCGGCCGCCTCCGTGAAGGAGCACGTCGCCCGGGCGCTCATCGAATAACACGCTTATGAAACAGGTAATCCTCTCCCTCTCGATGTTCCTCGCCGTCGGCACCGCCGCCATCTACGTGGCGCGGCCCGGCGCCAACGGCGAGACGTGCTACACGGGAATGTGCGACGCCTCCGCCGTCGTCTCGCTCAATGAGGAATACTTCGCCGTCGCCGATGACGAGCAGAGCGTCATCCGCATTTACTCGCGTCACCGCGGCGGGGCGCCGGCGCACCTGCTGAACGTCGCGCCGTTCCTCGGTCTCCCGCGCAAGGCGGCGGAGGTGGACATCGAAGGCGCGGCGCGACTCGGCCAGCACGTCTTCTGGATTTCCTCCCACGGCTGCAACGCCGCCGGCAAGGAACAGCCCAGCCGCCGCCGCTTCTTCGCCACGACCGGCAGCGTGACGAATGGGCAGATTGATTTCCAGCCCGTCGGGCGTCCTTACTCCGCGCTCTTGCAGGATCTCGCGGGCGACCCGCGCCTGGCGCCGTTCGATCTCGCGGCGGCGGCCCGGCGCGTGCCGAAATCTCCCGACGCGCTCAACATCGAAGGGCTTTGCGCGACGCCGGACGGGAATCTCCTCATCGGCTTCCGCAATCCCATCCCGCAGGGCAAGGCGCTCCTCGTCCCGCTGCTCAATCCCGTCGAGCTGATCAACGGGACCGACCGCGCGAAGTTCGGCGAGCCGGTGTTGCTCGACCTCGACGGCCTCGGCATCCGCAGCCTTTCCTACCGCAATGATCGCTACTGGATCGTCGCCGGCTCCTACGACGGCGGCGGGCGCTCGCGGCTCTATGAATGGTTCGGCGGCGAAGATCTGCCCCGCCCGGTGGCGGTCCGGGAGTTCGCCGAACTGAACCCGGAGGCGATCACGTTCTTCGAGGACGCCGACGGCGCCCATCTCTGGGCCGGCAGCGATGACGGCACGCGCAAGATCAACGGCGTCGATTGCAAGCGGCTGAAAGATCCGCGCCAGAAACAATTCCGCGCCGTGACCATTCCACTTTGATTTTCATTCCACCAGACAGCAGCAGATGAAGCTTGGCCTGTCCTCACCCCATCAAGCCAATGAACACGCAGATCATTACCGACACATCCCGACATCCCATCACCATCGCCTTTATCTCCGACGAGGCACCCCTCATCCCCATCCCACTCCGCTTGAATCCCGGGGAACACGGACGGGACAACGCACTGGCGTCTGGCCAACCGCGGCGGGCGAGAGCATTCCTGGGTGAACCGGCCCCGTTGGGCCGTGAATGCTGCGTTCGCAGTTCCGTCCGTGTTCCCCGGGATTCGAGCCCGCCGCCGCGGCTGCGCACGCCAGCCTTCGCGCTGGCGATCGTCCTCAGCGGCCTCGTCGGCTTCGCCCATGCCGGGACCGCGGCGGGCGCCAACGTTCAGAAGCTCACCCTGCGCGACGCCACGCAGGCCGCGCTGCTGAACAACCGCATGTTGCAGATCGAACGCATCAATCCCGAGGTCGCGCGCATGGATTTGAAGGCCGCCTACGGTTACTACGATCCGCTGCTCGTCATGCAGGGCCGCCGCGAGAACGTCAGCGATTCCGGCGCCTTCGATCCGGCCAACCCCGCCGTCGATTCGGGATTCGAGTCCGAGTCCGACGTCGCCAACCTGGGCCTGACCGGGTTCCTTCCCTCCGGCCTCCTCTACAATCTCGGCGGCACCTATGGTCACAGCCGCGGCTCGCGGAATTTCCTGAACTTCGATTCCTTCCGCGTCAACGCGAGCATCTACCTCCAGCAACCGCTGCTGAAGAACTCGTGGATCGATCTCCCGCGC
>JBDHQG010000089.1:0-10061 GCA_039806925.1 Limisphaerales bacterium | reverse complement strand
TGCCCTCCGGCCTGCTTAACCGCGTCAGCGTCCGGCTGAGCCTGTGGTACACGGTGCTCTTCGCTGTCGGCACGGCGATGGTGCTGCTGTTGATGTATTACCTCGTCGCGCAGGAACTGGGGCGAAAGGAGATCGAAGTCATCCAGTCGCGCGCCAAGGAATACGCCAACGTCCTGCAGACGCGCGGCCTCGCGGAACTCAAGCGTCGCGTGCTCGCGGATAACGATCCCTCCGACGAGAAATCGTTCTTCGTCAGCGTGATGTCGCCCTACGAGGTGGCGGACTACATGGTCGTGCCGCAGGAGTTCGGCAACTTGCGTCTGGAAGGCACGGTGCGCCGCGTCTGGCAGCAGTCCGACATCACGCGCGTGCCGAAGGATGCCCGAAAGGATCTCGCATTCGTGCGCGTGCAGTTCGCCAACGGCGGCGGCATGATTGTCGGACGCAGCACGAGCAGCCGCGAAACGCTGTGGGAACCCTTCCGCCAGACGGTGATTCCCGCCGGCTGCGCGGTGTTGCTGATGAGCCTCGTCGCCGGCGCGTTTGTCGCGCATCGCGCCATGCTGCCGGTCCGCCAGATCGTCGCCACGGCCAGCTCCATCATTCACACCGGCAACCTCGACGCCCGCGTTCCCGCGCGGAAATCCGACGATGAACTCGACGAGATGGTGCGGCTCTTCAACACCATGCTCGACAAGAACCAGTCGCTCATCCGCGCGATGCGCGAGTCGCTGGACAACGTCGCGCACGACCTGCGCACGCCCCTTACCCGACTGCGCGTGACCGCCGAAGCGGCATTGCAGAACAGCTCCGTCACCAACGAAACGCACGAGGCGCTGGCGGATTGCGTGGAAGAATCCGAGCGCGTGATGAAGATCCTCAGCACGCTCATGGACATCACCGAGGCCGAGGCCGGGATGATGAAGCTCCAGCGCGAGCGCATTGATCTCTGCCAGCTCCTGCGCGAGGTCATCGAGCTTTACGAATACGTCGCGGAGGAGCGGAAAGTTGGCGTGCGCGGCGATTTTCTCGAACCATGCGAGGTCTCCGTTGATCCGAACCGTTTGCGCCAGGTCTTCGCCAACCTGCTCGACAACGCGATCAAGTACACGCCCGAAGGCGGCCGCGTGACCGTCACCACGCGCAACGAGCCCGGCCAGGTCGTCGCCGTGTTCAAGGACACCGGCATGGGAATTCCGCCCGGGGAGCAGGACAAAATTTGGACCCGGCTGTATCGCGGCGACAAGAGCCGCTCGCAGCGCGGCCTCGGTCTCGGCCTGAGCCTGGTGAAGGCGATTGTCGAGGCGCACGACGGCCGGGTGACGGTCTTCAGCAAGCCCGGCGAGGGCGCCGAGTTCGTCGTCACGCTGCCGAAGGAAACGAAAGCACCGGTTTCGCCGTCGTCCACCGCCGCATTCGTCGCCGGACCCGCCACGCGCCAGTGACGCCGCAGCAGGACAGGCTTTGGTTTGCGATGCCCTGCCGCATCGTTCCAGTTGAGGGTGCCTTTGCGGATTGCGGGCCTACTCCAGCAACGCCGCGCGGCCGGTGGGTGTGGTGGAAGGAATCGCCGGCGGCAACGTCGGCTTCTCCAGATCGTGCGTGAGCAGGTGCAAAACCTTGTCGGTTTCCACGCGGTTGAGGACGATTTCCACCAGCGTGGTGGTGTTCGGATAAAGGAAAGTCGGCTCCTTGCCGCCGGCGGCGGCCGCGCCGTCATAGACCACGGCGTAGCCGGGCAGGAATTTCACCTGCGGATTCGGCGACTTGGCGGCGATGTCGAACACGAGACACGCCTTGGCCTGTTTCACCTTCTGCAAATATTTCCGCAGGTTGGTGACGTTGAGCAGCAGCACGCGGCAGGACGGATCGGCGGAATGCCTGGTGAATTCCGACTCGAACTCCTTGTCGAACTCGGCGGTGAGTTTCGCATCGGTCTCTCCCGACGGCAGCATCACGTAGAAGTCGATGTAGTAATCCGCCACGTTGAAGCCCACGTCGTCGCGCACCTTGAAGAAGAACTGCTGGTAATCGTCGCCGGTGTGCTTCTGCTTGTGAGCGGCGTCGAAGCGCGTGGCGAGCACGGCGTAGTCGGCGATGGTCGCGGCCTGGATCGCCTCCAGGGCCAGAGTGCCCGCCGCGTTTGTCCCGGCGCTGAACGCCTTCTCCACGCCGATGATCGAGCCGTGGGTGAATTCGCTGAAGATGGTGAAGGGAATGACCGGGAACTTCTGCTCCGGCAGCCAGTGCGGGCGCACGACCGGCTGCGAAAAATCCACGATGCACTTGCGGGTGTTCAACGACGTGCCGCAGATGCGCACCGTGCCGTCCGTGCCCGGCTTGTTGCGCGCGGGAATGAGCCTGCCCTGCAATCCGCCGTAGCCTTTGCCGCCGGCGAAAATGAACGGGTAACACACCTTCGAATCGCCCAGCGCCACGTTGAAGAAACCGTCGCCGTGCAGGTCATCCGCCGAGAGCGCCCATTGGAACGGGCTGGCGGGTTCGAGGCCCTGCAGGACCACGCGGCCGGATTCCCAGAAGTCTTCGCCCTGATGGTTTCGGTTGAAGAACGTGGAGCGGAACTTGCCGAGGAACGACTGGCCGAGCCTCGCGAGGTCGGAGCCGAAATTGGCCGGCGCGAACATCAGCAGGTGCTCAACGGGCGAGGTGGGCGCCTTCGCGCCGGCCTCGCGCTGGCGCTGGTAGCGCATGCGGAGCCACGCGCGCGAGACAAGCGCGCCGGTGCTGTGACACGCCACGTCGATGCGTTCGCCGTTGAAGAGCTTCTGGTAATCCTCGTCGAGCTTGTCGGCGAAATCCTCGAAGGTCGATGAATCGTCGAGGCTGTCGTAATTCAGGAGGAAGACATTTTCCCGGGAATACGCGCCGCTGCTGACGAAGAAATCGCGCAGGGCGGTGAAGCTGGTCGCGCCGTCCGAGTAACCGTGAATGATGAGAAGTTTTTTCGCCATAGATCCGTCCGTGGTTTTGGCGATGGAATGAAACCACGCGCCGCCGGTCAAGCCTGCTGGCGGATGGAACCGCACCTTGACATTTTATTGTGCCGGCCAAAACTCGGCGCCCTATGTCAACGATCGCTTCTGAATTTCGCGGTGTCACGGCTGTCACGAAGGCCAACATTTATTTTGATGGCAAGGTGGTCAGTCACTCCATCCTGTTCGCCGACGGCTCGAAGAAGACACTCGGCCTGATTTATCCCGGCACGTATCACTTCGGCACGGAAAAGGCAGAGCTCATGGAGATCGTCGCCGGTGCGTGCAGCGTGAAGATTGATGGCCAGCCGGCGGTGACCGATTACGCGGCCGGTCAGGCGTTCAATGTTCCGGCCAAGTCCGGCTTCGACATCGAAGTGAAGAGCGGCATCTGCGAATACATCTGCTCGTTTATTGGGTAAGCCGCCGTTCGGCTTTTCGCAGCTCGCTTTCCCGCTTCTTCGCCTCCGCGCGCAACAGCTCTTCCGCTGACCAACCCTGGCCTTGCGCCAGCGCTGTCAGTTCGAAGAGCTGTTTTGCTATCTCGCCCTTTACGAGGGCGGTGGGTTTCGCTTTCGGCTGATCGATCAACTTTGCCTTGCGCGCCTTCTTCACGAGCTTCTCGGCGCGGAGCAGGGCGGGGAGATGCTTCGGAATGCCGTCGAGCGCGGACGGGCGATCGTGTTTCGTGCCCAGCTTCTCCGCCTTCTTGATCTGCTCCCACTGAGCCCAGACGGCGTCCACGGTCTTGGCGTTCGAATCGCCGAAGACATGCGGGTGCCGGCGAATCAACTTCTCCACGATGCGCCGGGCGACTTCTTCGAAGTCAAACACGCCACGTTCATTCGCGAGCTGGCAGTGGAAGACGACCTGGAGCAGCAGATCGCCCAGCTCCTCCGCCATCTCGTGATCGTCGCCGGCCTCGATGGCGTCCATCAGCTCGTAAACTTCCTCCACGGCGTGGAAGCGCAGCGACAGATGATCCTGCTCGCGGTCCCACGGACAACCCGTCGGCGAGCGGAGCCGCGCCATGACGTCGAGCAGATCATTGATGGCCGGCTGGCGACGACCTTTGGCGGGAGACTTCTTTTTCATGCGCACCGTCACAGGATCACGAGGTCATCACGATGAATCACTTCAGTGCGCGCGAGGCCGCCCGCGTTGATCTCGGCAGCGGAATGTTGCGCGATGCCGCGCGCGAACTCGGCGCCAGCGGCGTCGCAAATGCGCACGACATCGCCGACGGAGAATTTCCCCGTGCATTCCTTGATGCCCGGTGGCAGCAGGCTTTTGCCGCGTTCGCACAACGCTTTCTTCGCGCCGTCATCGACGGTGAGCGTGCCTTTCGGGCGATGGAAGAAGGCGATCCAGCGCTTGCGCCCCTTCAGCTTGCTTGGCTGCGGAATGAAGAGCGTGCCTTCATCGGCCCCATCGAGCACGCGACGCAGCACGGTCTTCTTGTGACCGGGCGCGATGACCAGCGGAATGCCGGCGCGAACGACAATTTTCGCTGCCTGAATTTTCGAACTCATGCCGCCGACCGCCGTCGCACTGGTAGTGCCGCCGGCCATTTTCTCGATGCTGCCATCGATGCGTTCGATGACGTGGAGCAAACGCGCTTCCTCGGTACCGAAATTTTCCACGACGCCGTCGACCGTAGTGAGAATCACCAGCAAGTCCGCCGGCAGCAGCGCGGCAACGAGCGCAGAAAGCTTGTCGTTGTCGCCGAACTTCAGCTCGGTGACGGAGATGGCGTCGTTCTCGTTGATGATGGGAATGACCCCGTGCTTCAACAGCGTCACCAGGGTGTGACGGGCGTTGAGATGGCGCTGGTGATGTTCGAGATCCTCGTGCGTGAGCAGCACCTGCGCGACGTGCAGGTCGTGTTTCGCGAAGAGTTTTTCATAGGTGGCCATCAGGCGCGACTGACCGACCGCGGCGCAGGCCTGGAGCTCCTCGACCGTGCCGGGACGCTTGTCGAAGCCGAGCACGCCCATGCCGGCACCGACGGCGCCGGACGTGACGATGACGACTTCATGGCCGGCCTTGCGCAGCGTGGCGACCTGGCTGACGAGCTGGCGAATCTGCGCAAGGTCGGGCTGCTTCCGGCTGTCGGTGAGGACGCCGGTGCCGAGCTTCACGACGATGCGGCGAATGTTCTTAAGGGACTCTGAACGCACGGCGGAGTTGGTAGCAAAAGACGGCGGGAGGGTCGAGGGAGGAATCAAAGTCAACACACTCGACGAGCTCAACCTTTGACTTTGAAGATTTACCTTTTCATTAGCACCCGGCTTCAGCCGGGTGAACAGGTGCAGGAAGTCATCGCAGCCGCTTCAGCGGCTTTATGCCGCCGCGAAGCTGTTGAAACAGCTTCTATTCCCCGTGCCCTGATACACCCGGCTGAAGCCGGGTGCTAATGGGAAGGCGAGCCTGCGTCGGCCCTGAGTGGCGAATTGCCATGCAGCCGCCGACGGCCTTCATTGCGTCATTGCGTCATTGGACATTTTTCCTACCCTTCGGTCATGCGCAACGAATCGCTCAAGTTTCTGCAAACGCTCATCAACACCCCGAGCCCGTCGGGCTTCGAAACCCGCGGCCAGCGCGTGTGGCTCGATTACGTGAAGAAGTTCGCCGAGGCCACCGAGACGGACGCCTACGGCAATGCCGTGGCGTGGTTCAACAAAGGCGGCTCGCCGCGCATCATGCTCGCGGCGCACGCGGATGAAATCGCGATGACGGTGAATTTCATCAACGAGCAGGGTTTCATTTACGTCCGGCGTGTTGGTGGCATCGACCCGGCGATCACCAAGGCGCAGCGGGTGAACATTCACACGCGCGAGGGGACGGTTCGCGGCGTCGTCGGCAATGTCGCGCCGCATTTGATGAAGCTCGATGGCGAGCCGAAGCCGCCGAAAATTCACGACCTGTTTATCGACATCGGCGTGTCGAGCCGCAAGGAAGCGGAGAAACTCGTGCGTATCGGCGACCCGATTACGTTGGTCGATGAGTTTGAAATGTTGCGCGGCGATCTCGCGGTGGCGCGGGCGTTTGATAATCGCATCGGCACCTTCGCCGTCGCCGAGGCGCTGCGGTTGTTGAGCGAAAGCAGCCGCAAGCTCCACGCGGAGGTTTGCGTGGTGTCGAACATCCAGGAAGAGGTCGGCTGTCTCGGCGCGCGCCAGATTGCCTACACGCTCAAGCCGGATGTGGCGCTGGTGGTGGATGTCACGCACGCGACGGATTATCCGACGGTCAGCCAAGCGCAGCACGGCGACATCAAGATCGGCAAGGGACCGGCCATCACGCATGGCGGGCCGAATCACGCCGAGGTGGTCGCGCGGCTGGAGAAGATCGCCGGGGAGGAGGAGATTCCGCTCCAGCATGAAGCCATCTCGTCGTCGAGCGGCACGGACACGGACGTAATCTTCTGGACGCGCGGCGGCATTCCGTCGGCGCTGATCAGCCTGCCGAACCGTTACATGCACTCGCCGGTGGAGGTCGTGAGCTTGAAGGATCTCGAACAGATCCCCGAGCTGATGGCGGCCTTCGCGCAGTCGCTCAAGCGCGGCGAGCAGTTCAAGATCAAGATTTGAAACGGCGCCCCGGCTTCAGATGATTCCGTTGATTCGCCTTGAAGGCGTGGACGTGGCCATCGAGGGCACGACGATTCTGCGCGACGTACGCTGGAGCCTGCAGGCCGGCGAGCACTGGGCGGTGCTGGGCGGAAACGGTTCGGGGAAGAGCACTTTTCTCAAGCTCCTGCGCGGCGAACTCGCGCCGGCACCTGGCGGCGTGGGACGGCGCGTGTATGGGTTCGATGGCGACGAACAGGTGACGGCGGTTGGCGTGAAGGAGAAGGTCGCGCTGGTGTCGCCGGAATTGCAGACGCGGTATCTGACGCAGGAATGGGGGCTGAGCGTTCGCGAGGTGATTCATTCCGGGATTACGTTCGGCGAGTATTCGCCTCTGCGTTTGCGGGCGGAGCAGAAGGAGCGCGTTGATCAGATCGTGGAGCTGTTGGGCATCCGCGCCTTGCTGCGGCGGAATGTGCAGGCGCTTTCGACGGGCGAGCTACGCAAGGTTTTGATCGCGCGCGCGCTGGTGGGGGCTCCACGGGTGCTGGTGTGCGACGAGGTGTGTGATGGATTGGATGCTCCGTCGCGGGCGAATCTCCTGTCGGCTTTGGAGCGGGTGGCGCGGAACGGCACGCAGCTGTTGCTCACGACGCATCGGAGCGAGGAGATGATTCCGGCGATTACGCATCGGGCGATTTTTCAAGGCGGCAGAATGGTGGAGACGGGGCCGTTGCTTCCCGCGTTGCGTCTCGCGAGCGGGCCGGCAGGAGCGAGTGAATTGCCCAGATCGAAGCGGCGTTCGGTCGTGCGCGAGGGGATACTTGTCGATGCGAAGGTGCTGATTCAGATCGAACGGGCCGATGTGTTTCTGAACGAGCGTCGCGTCCTGCGGAACATCAATCTCGAAATTAAGTCCGGTGAGCATTGGGCGGTGCTGGGGCCGAACGGCGCGGGCAAGTCCACCCTGCTGAAGTTGATCATGGGCGACCTGCATCCGGCGTGGGGCGGACGGGTGCGCCGGTTTGAGTTCACGCCGCGGAACACCATCTGGGAGCTGAGACGGCGGATTGGTTATGTGTCGCCGGAGCTGCAATCGAACTACCGCGACGACGTGACGGGCGCCCAGGCGATCGCGTCGGGATTCACGTCGAGCATCGGCGTGATGCTGATGCCGGATCGCAAACAGCTGGCGGCGGCGGGGCGGCTGGCGGAGGAGCTGGGCATCGGGCATCTCGCGGGCAAGAGCGTGTTGCAGATGTCGTACGGCGAATTTCGACGCGTCCTGCTGGCGCGGGCGCTGGTGCATCGCCCGCAGTTGTTGATCTGCGATGAGCCGTTCGACGGGCTGGATGCAACGGGCCGTGAGGAAATCGGCGGGCTGCTGGAGCGAGTGGCGGCGGCGGGCGCGAACCTGGTGGTGGTGACGCATCACGCGGATGATTTGCCGGCCTGCCTGACGCATTGCGTGGAACTGGAGGCGGGCCGCGTGGTGTTCCGGGGCCGGATGGGGAGGCGCCGTTGACCGGCTTGTTCCGGCGGGCGCTCCGCAAATCCCCTAGCTCTCGATGCGCAACGTGCTGACTGGTTCTTCCGTGGAAAACTTCGCCCGGCTCAATTGAGAACGCACCCCGTTGTGGCACATATCAGGCAAATGACACAGGCAACGCAGACAACTCAGAACGCGGTTCCCGGACTCAATCTTTCCGGCGAGTGGATCGGCCATTATCGCGGTCATTTCGACCAGGTTGTCAAAATCACCCAGCTCGGCGAGGAGGTCGTGGCGGTGAAGATCACGGGGGATGACCATGTGCCCGGCGGCCAGGTGACGTTCCGCGCGAACGTGAAGACGGGCGTGGGCGAGGGGCAGGTGGCCGAGAAGGAATTTCGCAATGCGTGTTTCGTGCCGGGCAAGCTGGAGGTCGTGAATGCCGAGCGCATTGTTTTTACGTGGGAGAACTGCGGCAAGGTCGAGTTCCGCAAGGACGACTGAGCGGCGACCGCGGTTGCCTGTCACTGGTTTAGAATAAAAAACTGCCGGCCAAATGGCCGGCAGTTTTGCTTTTGCAAGCGGTGATGATCGCGCAGGCTCTTATGCCGTCACGGGTTCCGAACTGGCCGGGGCGACGGCCACGGCTTCGATGCTCTCGACGCGGTAACGCTTCTTGGAGCCTTCCATGTCGAACTCGACTTCCTCGCCAGGCTTCTTGCCGACCATCGACTGGGCCAGCGGCGTGAGGTAGCTGAGGATGTTCTTGTCCGGATCGCCGTCCCACGCGCCGAGGATGGTGTAGGTCTCGCCCGAATGATTGCCAAGGTCGGTTACTTTCACGCGGGTGCCGATGCTGACCACGTCGGTCTTGGCGTTGGCGAAATCCGTGCCGCGCGCGCGCACGAGCTGGGCTTCGAGCTCGGACTTGCGGCGCATGAGAATCTTCTGCATTTCCTTCGCCGCCTTGTATTCGTGGTTCTCGCGGAGGTCGCCGTAGCTGCGGGCGATGGCGATTTCCTTCGAGTTCGCCGGAATCTTCTTCTGCACCAGATCGGTGTATTCGTTCTTCCGCTTCTCCAGGCTTTCCCAGGAAACGATCAGCGACGTGTCCTGCTTGGTTTCACCGGAGATGAGCGACTGGACCGCCGGGTAGCTCTTCACGATGCGCGCGAGGAGCGAGCGTTTGTCCATGTCATCGAAGCACGGCGAGAGCTGCAGGGCGCGGGTGAGATCCTTGATGACCTCGAAGTCCGCCGAGCCGATGAGCTCGACGAGGAGCTGCTGGTCGTCGAGGATGTAATCGCGGAGGCGGTTCGACTTCTTCTCGTTGAACTGGTCGCGCTCCATCGCGGAGAGCATGGCGCGGAACACTTCCGGCCCGAGGATGTCCGCGAAGCTGTCGGAACGTTCCTTGGCCAGCCAGAGCAGCAGCTCGCTGTTCGCGGTGTGGTGGCTGATCAGCTTGGCGAGCGTGTCCTTGAGGAGATTGAGTTTGCCTTCCTGGATGAGCAGCGAGGCGATTTCGCCCGCGAGCTTGGCCGGGACGCCGTTCATCGTCACCAGCAACGCCTCGTGCCAGAGGGCGGGATTGCTTTCCTTGTAGGATTGCAGCGCGCGGCGATGCTTCACGGCCGGCATCTGCTCGATGATCGGGCCGGGCTTCACGTCCTGGCTCCAGATCGCGCCGGCGGCGATTTCGCCCTCGGCGGCCGGGAGGCCGGCGGCCTGGCGAATTTCGTCGCGGATGAAGATGCCTTCGAGCGTGACGGAGGGCTGCGTGCGCTGGTGCGTGGCGATGTCGGCGTTGAGGCCGGCGATGATCTCATTGGCCACGCCCGCCTTGTCCTGCAGGTCCGGGAAGTTCTTCAGCGCTTCCGTCGCGGCCGCCGTCTTGGCCTTCAAGCCCTTCGCCGCCTTGAACTCGGCGAGCAATCGATCCGGCAGCGCGACTTCGGCGTTTTGGTAGAGAATCGGATCGGATTTCTTGGTGGGCACCGTGAAGTG
>JBDHQG010000088.1:0-10062 GCA_039806925.1 Limisphaerales bacterium | reverse complement strand
CATCTCGATCGAGAAGCCCGGCGCCGCGGGCGGCATGTATGCGGCGTCACGGATGACGCAGGGGTGCAGGAAGTGCTCGTGCAGGTGGTCGACATATTCGATCACCCGGCCCTCGCGCGTTCCCGACACGCAGACATAGTCGATCATCGACAGGTGCTGGACATACTCGCAGAGGCCGACGCCGCCGGCGTGCGGGCAGACCGGCACGCCGAACTTCGCGGCGAGCAGGAGCACGGCGAGAACTTCGTTCACGCCGCCGAGTCGCGCGGCATCGAGCTGGCAGAAACGAATCGCATTCGCCTGCATGAGCTGTTTGAAAACGACGCGATTCTGGCAGTGCTCGCCGGTGGCGACGCCGATGCCGAGCGGTTCCATCGCGCGGGCGATGGCGGCGTGGCCAAGCACGTCGTCGGGGCTGGTCGGCTCCTCGATCCACCACGGCTTGAATTTCGCGAGGCGCTTCATCCACTCGATGGCTTGCGGCACGTCCCAGACCTGGTTGGCGTCGGTCATCAGCTTGCGTTCCCAGCCGATCTCCTCGCGGATGATCGTGCAGCGCCGGATGTCATCCTCGAGATCGCGGCCGACTTTGATCTTCAGATGATTCCAACCCTGCGCGAGGGCTTCGCGGCAGAGGCGGCGCAGTTTGTCATCAGAATAGCCGAGCCAGCCGGCGCTCGTGGTGTAAGCCGGGTAACCGCGTTCGCGCATCTCGGCTTCGCGAACGGCCTTCGTGGGCGCAAGTTTGCGGAGTATATCGCAGGCTTCGTCCGGCGTGATGGCGTCGGTGAGGTAGCGGAAGTCGATGCAGCGGACGAGCTGCTCGGGCGTCAGATCGACGAGGAGTTTCCAGAGCGGTTTGCCTTCGGTCTTCGCGTAGAGATCCCAGACGGCGTTGACGACGGCGGCGGTGGCGAGGTGAACCGCGCCTTTCTCGGGACCGATCCAGCGGAGCTGGCTGTCGCCGGTGATGTGCCGCCAGAACTCGCCGAGGTTCGCGGTGATGGAATCGAGCGAGCGCCCGACGATGAGCGGCGCGAGCGCGCGGACGGCGGCGACGACGATCTCGTTCCCGCGCCCGATGGTGAAGGTGAGTCCGTGGCCTTGGTGGGGTCCGTCGGTTTCGAGAATGACGTAGGCCGCCGAGTAATCCGGATCGGGATTCATCGCGTCCGAGCCGTCGAGCTGGCGCGAGGTGGGAAAGCGGATGTCGCGAACGACGAGGTTCGTGATCGAAACGCGGGCGCGGGTCATTTGCCGATTGTCATGTCGGCGGAAGACTCGTCAAGGCTGCGCCCGGCGGAGAGGAGTTGAATGTGCCTGGGCAGCGCGAAGTAAAAGGCCGCGCCCTTGTCCACCTGGCCCTCGGCCCAGACGCGGCCGCCGTGGCGCTCGATGATGCGGCGGGCGACGGCGAGGCCGATGCCGGTGCCCTCGAAGGCGTTGTCCGGGTGCAGCCGCTGGAAGACGCCGAAGAGCTTGTCCGCATAGCGCATGTCGAAGCCCACGCCGTTGTCGCGCACGCAAAAGATCCATTCGTCCGCCACCGGGCTGGCGTGGCACGACACGGCGATCACCGCGGGGTCGCGCGTGCGCGTGTACTTGAGCGCGTTTGAGAAGAGGTTCAAGACCGCCTGGCGCAATGTCGGGTAATCCGCCTGGACGGTCGGCAGCGCATCCATCTCCCAGCGGACGGAGCGATTCTTGAGATCTGGTTCGAGGCAGCGGCGCACCTCATCGACCAGTCCGGCCAGGGCGACGGGAGCAAGCCGGAGCTCCACGCGGGAGGTGCGCGAGAAATCGAGGATGTCATCAATCAGCTCGCCCATGCGCATGGCGGATTGCTGGACGGTGTCAACGTAACGGCGGAGCGTGTCGCTCGAATGCTCCGGCAGTTCCTGTCGCAGCAGGTCAATGAACCCGTGGATGTGCCGGAGGGGCGCTCGCAGATCGTGGGAGACGGAATAGGAAAACGATTCGAGCTGCTTGTTGGCCTCCTCCAGCTGCGCGGTGCGCTCGGCGACGCGGCGTTCGAGGGAGGCGTTGAGCTGGCGGACGCGCTCCTCGCTCTCGCGCAGGGCGGCCTGCTCGCGGACGGATTGCGCGCGGAAGAAGGCGTTCTCCACCGCGAACGGGAGGCGGAAGAGGTAGTTCTCGGATTTGACGATGTAATCGGCCGCGCCGAGCCTCACGGCCTGCAGCGCGATCTCCTCGGTGCCCTGGCCGGTGATGAGGATGACGGGAAGGTCGAGCGCGCGCGCCTGGCGAATCTCCTTGAGCGCCTCGATGGCGGTCATGCCGGGCAGTCGAAAATCGAGCAGCAGTACGTCGACGTCTTGAACGGAGCCGGACTCCGGCAGGCGTTTCAAGGCTTCCTGCGCCGTGTGGACCACATCGAAGAGGATGTGCGGGGCGTGGTGCGCGAAGTGACGCCGGGTGAGCGTGATGTCATGCTCGTTGTGCTCGACGTAGAGGAGGCGGAGGGGCCGCTGGTGCCGCGCGACTTCGTTTTGAAACCGCTGCCGGGCCTTGCGCAGGACGCCGGGAAGCTGGGACCAGAGCGCGTTGGTCTTGGCGCTGTAATCATCCGCGCCGGCCCGCAACGCGGCGAGCACGGTCTCCTCATCGCCGGAGCCGGTGAGCACCACGACGGGCAACGCCAGCGCCCGGCTCCGGGCGTGGGCCAGCACCGCAAGCCCGCTGCCGTCCGGCAGGTTCACGTCGCACAGCACGGCGTCGAACAACGGCGGCTCACCCAGCTGGAACGATTCCTCGAACGCCTTCAACCGCGCCACGGCATCCGCCACGCGCGGGACAATCGTCAGTTGAAACTCCGGCGCCACGCGGGCGAGCTCCCGCCGCGCGAGATCGGCGTCTCCAGGATTGTCTTCCAGGTAGAGTATCTTCATGCAGCTGGACGATGGTCAGGTCTTCGCGGGCAAGTGGGGGGTGTTGAGAACGCTCCAGTAAACTTCGAGCTGGGCGGCGACCTCGAGGAAGTTTTCGAAGTTGACCGGCTTGATGATGTAGGAATTCGCCCCCTGATCGTACGCGGTGCGCACGTCCGCATCCTCGCTGGAGGTGGTGAGCACCACCACCGGGATGGAGCGGAAGCGCGGGTGCGACTTGAGGCGGCGCAGCACTTCGAGCCCGGAAACTTTCGGCAGCTTGAGATCGAGCAGGATCACGACGGGCTGCGGCGCGCCCTGTTCCCACTGCGTGAGCTGGCCGAGGGCCTCCTCGCCATCGCGTGCCACGACGAGCGGGTTGATAAGCTTGCGCCTGGCAAACGCGCGCTTCGTGAGGTCCACGTCCATCGGGTTGTCCTCCACCAGCAGGATGGGGCGTGAAAGGTCGTTCATGGCGTTCAGGGCTGAAAACTTCTTTGTTCGGCCTCGTTTTTGCCGTTGTTCAGGGGCAAGTCGAGATAAAAAACCGCGCCGGCCCCCGGCTCGCTTTCAGCCCAGACCCGGCCGCCCATCCGCTCCATCGCCTTGCGCACGATGGCCAGGCCGATGCCCGTTCCGCCGTAGTCTTCCGCGCGGTGAAGCCGGTGGAAGATCTGGAAGATGAGGTCGTGATACTTCATCTCGAAGCCCGTGCCATTGTCGCGGACGGAAAGGATGCAGCGCCCGTGATCCACCCGCGACGCCACCTCGATGCGCGGCGCCGGCTGGTGCCGGGAAAACTTGGCGGCGTTGTCGATCAGGTTGCGCAACGCCAGCGCCAGCCCCTCGCGGTCGGCATCGACCGCTTCGTCGCCCAGCTGCGTTTCCAACAGCACCTACTCCAGATCATGCCTCCGCTCCCCGAGCACATCCTCGACGAGCGAACGCAACGGGACGCGGCTCGTGTAGAGCGCGCGCCGTTCGAGCTTCGAGTAGGCGAGCAGGTCCTCGATCAGCTGCTGCATCTGCTCCGCCCCCTGCCGGATGTTCCTGATGAAACTGCGCCCGTCCTCGTCCAGCTTGTCCTTGTAATCCTCCAGCAGCAGCCGGCTGTAGCCGTCGATGCCGCGCAACGGCGCCTTGAGATCGTGCGAGACGGAATAGCTGAACGTTTCCAGCTCCTTGTTTTTCGCCTGCAGCTCGGCGGTGCGCCGGTTCACGCGCTGCTCCAGCTCGGCGTTGAGCTTGCGGATCTCCTCGTCCGCCTCCTTGATCTGGGTGACATCCAGCGCCACGCCGCCCAGCAGACGGCGCTGGTCCGAGACCGCCACTTGAAACTTGAAGACATTCCACCAGTGCAACGCGCCATCCGGCGTCCGGCCCGATTCAACGGTCTGGACGGGTGCGTCGGATTTCCAGGCCGCCTCGTCGCTCTCGTGAAACGCGCGCGCGGCCTCCGGCGGCCAGAGGTCCGCGTCGGTCCTGCCGATCAGCTCCTGCACCGGCTTCCCGAATTGCCCGGCCCAGGCGCGGTTGCCGAGCAGGTAATGTCCCTCGCGATCCTTCACAAAGGCCGCGGCCGGCGTGTGGTCCAGGAACGTCCGGAACCTCTCCTCGCTCTCCCGCAGCTCCGCCGTGCGGGCCGTCACGCGGTTCTCCAAAGATCCATTCGCCTCCCGCAACTCCTGCACGGCCCGGCGCCGGCTGCGAATCAGCCGCAGCATCACGTAATAAATCCCCAGCAGCACGCCGATGCTGCAAACGTCCCCGGCAATGAGCGCGGCCGTCGCGCGACGTTCGCGCTCGCCGGCCATCTCCGCGCGATTTTCCAGCAGCGCCACCACGTCCTCCTCCACCGTGGAGATGAGCCGGCGGATGCGGTTCATGACTGCATCCCCTCGATCCGTGCGCACGATCTTCAACGCGGCGTCGAGTCCCCCGGTCTTCCGCGCGTCCACGCCTTCCTCCAGCTCCGTGAATTTTTCCTCAATCAACGGCAGCAATTGCTCCACTTCGTCTGCAATCCCCGGATGGCCCGGAAGCAGCGCGTTCACCTGCCGGATCCGTTCCGGCAGCAGGGACCGCGCGTTGACGTAGGGCGCGAGGGACGTCTCCATTCCCGTCAGCAAGTAACCGCGCTGGCCGGATTCCGCATCCTGCAACGTGCTGAAGAGGTTCTTCAACGCCACCACCAGCCGCCGGGCCTGCATCCGCTGGGTGGTGAGCTCCATGAATTCCCGCGTGCTGACGTGATTGAACACGCTGAGTCCCGCGATCAAACCCACGGCCAGAATCAAGCCGAGCGTCGTCCATCGTTCAGCCGTTGCTTTCATTCGTCCAGTTTGCACCGGAACATATTCAGGCAGGCGATGAGAACCCTTCCGGTAACCGGTTGTGCCTCCTGTATGGATCATTTCCAGCCGCAGGACAAGCCCGCGAATGAACCGCCGACACCCGTATTACTCCGGGCGGACAAACTGAACCGTCGCAAGCCGGCCTACTTGCTGCCGGGCTTGATGGCGGGCGTCTTCGCCAGATCGGGCGGGAGCTTGTCCGGCGGGAACGCCTCGACGTGCAGCTTGATCAAGCTGACCACGGGAGCGCCGAGATTCAAAGTGCCATCCGAACGATCCACCAGCATCGTGATGCCGGCGACCGCGCCGCCATTGGCCTTCACGATGTCGATGGTTTCCTGCACACGACCGCCCTTGGTGACCACGTCTTCCACGATCAGGCATTTTTCGCCCGGAGCGATCTTGAAGCCGCGACGCAGCACCAGCCTGCCCTCCTCCTTCTCCACGAAGATAAACCGGAGCCCGAGCTGCCGCGCCACTTCCTGCCCGATGACCAGCCCGCCCATCGCGGGCGAAACGACCGTGACCGCGCCGAGCGAACGCACCTTCGCCGCCAATGCCGCGCCGAACTTCTCGACAATCGGCATCTGCTGCAACGCCAGCGCGCACTGGAAGAACTGCCGGCTGTGCAGTCCGCTGCGGAGGACAAAATGACCTTCGAGCAGGGCGCCGGTCTGGCGGAACAGATGAAGAGCTTCTTCGTTCGTCATGGCCGCGCATCAAACACGAGCTGGCGCGGCATGACAACCACGGATGCACACCGATAAACACGGATAGGTAAACCGGGAGAGGAAGACACAAATTCCACGAATGTTCACAAATTGGGAATTCTGACTTCGTGCTAATTCGTGAAATTCGTGTCTCGTTCCCAATCCGTGTTTATCAGTGTCCATCCGTGGTTGAAGCCTCAGATCTGAAAATCCACCACCACGGCCTCGCGTTCGCGCTTGTTCATCACCCGCATGGTCACGCCCTCGAAGACGACCAGCGAATTCGCGGGCACGCTCGTGGTCAGGAAGACGTTGCCGCCAATGGTGCTGCCCTGGCCGATGATCGTCTCGCCGCCGAGAATCGTCGCACCGGGATAGATGGTCACCCGATCTTCAATCGTCGGATGACGTTTCTTGCCGCGCAGATTCTCGACATCTCCCGTCGATTTCGCGCCCAGCGTGACGCCGTGATATACCTTCACATGATCGCCGATGATGCACGTCTCGCCAATCACCGTGCCCGTGCAGTGGTCCACAAAGAAGTGCGAACCAATCCGCGCGCCGGGATGCAAATCCATGCCCGTGCGCGCGTGCGCCCACTCGGACATGATGCGCGGGATGAGCGCGATCTTCCGCTTGTAGAGCTCGTGGGCGACGCGCTGCACCGCGATCGTCTCCACGAACGGATACGCCACGATGATCTCCTCCTGGCTCCGCGCCGCGGGATCGCCGTTGAACGCCGCGTCCACGTCCGTCTTGAGCAGCTCGCGCAAGTTCGGCAGGCAACGCAGGAGGCAGATGGTCGTTTCGTGCGCCACCGGGCGGAGATCCTTTTTGGCGAGTCCTTCCGGCGTGGCGTATTCCAGGCTCTTGTAGATTTCGTCCTCGAGCCGTTCCGCGACGGAATCCACGAGCGACACCATCTCGACCTTGAGCTCGGACGAATGGATCATTCGCTCGTCGAAAAAACCCGGAAAGAGCAGGCGCAGAAGGTCCAGCGTGATGCCCGCGATGACGCTCTTGGATGGGAGGTTCTTGCCATCGAGATGATTGATGCCGCCCACCTTGGCGTAGGAAACAATCAACTGATTGGCGAGCTCGGTAACCGTCGCATTCACGCGGGCAGTATTGGATAGCGCAAAAAGAAAGGCAACTGCGCGGACATTTGGTTCTCCGCGGGAAATCATGCATGAAATCCGGAAGATATCCCGACGGAAATCGTTGCCAATTACGGGCTTGACCGGGCTTTGAGCCGGGCTTATACCCAGCATCGTTGGTTAAGAAGTTCGGCGGGATAAACGATTGCCACTCACTTTATGACCAAGCGCGACCTCGTCATCCGGATCAGCAACGAAACCGGGCTCGTCCAGCAACAAGTGCTGGATGTCATCCAAAAAACCCTCGACTACATCTCCGCCGCCCTCGCCACGGGCAAGAAGGTGGAGCTGCGCAACTTCGGCGTGTTCGAAGTGAAGGTGCGCAAGGCCCGCGTGGGCCGCAATCCGAACGCGCCGGAGACGGATGTGCCCATCCCGCAGCGCGCCGTGGTGAAGTTCAAGCCCGGCAAGGAAATGCGCGAGACGGTGATCAAGCTCACGCCCGAACAGGTGGAAGCCGCGCTCAAAGCCCAGGCCGCCGAGGAAAAAGCCAAAGGCCCCGAAGCGGATCACTGAGCCGCTTCCGCCCGACGAATCGATTTCAGGGCGCTCCCTGCTAGCAGGAAGCGCCCTTTTTGTTTTTTGGGAATCAAGAATCTGCTCGAACGTCGATCACTTTGAGAAGCACGTCCAAATCCTGATATGGAAATACTCCTATTCTCTCCGTTTTTGGCATTCCTCTTTTGGCTCTACGCGGAGCGAAAGCTTGGACTAAACGTCCGTGTTCTCTCGGGCCTTGCATGCATCGCATTGACGGGGTTCGCCTGTTACTTTCTCGCCAAATACATTCCCCGATATGAAAGCCAGTTTCATCGAAGTTCCATTCGTCTAGCTGGAGAGATGATTGAAAAGGGCCAGACTCAGCGGGTGCAAGACGCCATGCGTGCCTACAACACCCTTGCTACAAATGGAACAACCTACGGAGCAGCGATGGAAATGTGGCGTGTCCTCAATCAGGAATCTGAAATGAAATAGCCAGCGATAAAGATTCCTAGCTTCCCGCGATAACGCTTTTGAACTTTGCCCGCTAGAGTTTCTCCGTCAGGATCGTTGCGTCTATGGACCGACTACCTGGCTTTCGTGACTTTTATCCCGAGCCGCTCCCGAACACCGATGTCTGGAGCGCTGATGCCCGCAATTACATCTTCAACGCCTGGCGCAACACCGCGCGGCGCTACGGCTTCCGCGAATACGACGGCCCGCCGCTCGAACCGCTCGAACTCTTCACCACCAAGAGCGGCGACGAGATCGTCGGCCAGCTCTACAACTTCATCGACAAGGGCGAGCGCAGCATCTCGCTCCGCCCGGAGATGACGCCCACGCTGGCGCGCATGGTCGCCGCGCACGAGCGCGCCTACAAGAAACCCATCAAGTGGTTCGCCATCCCGCAGCTCTTCCGCCACGAGCGCCAGCAGAAGGGCCGCCTGCGCGAGCACTTTCAGTTCAACGCGGACATCATCGGCGAGAACGATCCGTCGGCCGACGCCGAGATCATCGCGCTGCTCATCGATTCGTTGCGGGCGCTCAAGCTGACCGAGGACGATTTCGTCATCCGGCTGAGCAGCCGTCAGGCGTGGCAGCAGTTCTATCAACGCGGAGCGCGGAATGCGGAACGCGGAACGGGCGCGGCGGGCGAATACGACTTCTACCAGATCATCGACAAGCTGGAGCGCGAAGACCCGGCCGTGAGCCGCACGAAGCTGGAGAAGCTCGGCTTCAATTACGACGACGTGACGGGCTTCATCGCCGCCAGCCAGCCGACGCCGGAACTTCAGCGCGTGCTGGACAACCTCGCGGCGCGCGGCCTCGGCGGCTTTGTGAAGATCGATTACAACGTGATTCGCGGACTGGCCTATTACACGGGCGTGGTCTTCGAGGCGTTCGACAAGAAGGGCGAGTTCCGCGCCATCGCGGGCGGCGGTCGCTACGACAATCTCGTGAAGCTGATGAGCGGCGGCAAGGTGGACCTGCCCGCGCTCGGCTTCGGCATGGGCGACGTGGTGCTGCTGGAGCTGCTGAAGGCGCGCGGGCTGTTGCCGAAATTCGACGCCGGCGTGGACGTGTTCTGCCTGATCGAGGACGAAGCGTTGCGCGCGGATTCGCTGAAGCTCATCACCGAACTACGCGGCGCGGGCAAGGTGGTGGAGTATTCTTTTACACCGCTCAAGCCGGACAAGCAGTTCAAGCGCGCGATGGAGCTGAACGCGGCGAACACGGCGCGCATCGAACGCACGGCGGACGGCGCGTTGCAGGTGAAGGTGAAGAACCTGAAGACGCGCGAGGAACGGGTGGTTGGATTGGCGGACGCGGCGGGTATGATTTGATTGCCCGCTAAGGCGCTAACCCAAATGCTTCTCGGGAATTCGCCCCAAGGAAATGTCCCGGAGGGACACTTGAGAATAGCCCGGCGTTTCAACGCCGGGAAGGAATCGGAGGGGCGGATTGAGTCCCGAAGGGACGGGTGACGGAATAATCGCGCACCACCGTTTCAACCGTCTCTTCGGGACTCATGGTTGGGAGGGACGCCTGTCCCAGCGTTGAAACGCTGGGCTATTCTCAAGTGTCCCTCCGGGACAAGCCTCCGCGCGAATTCCCGAAAGGCATTATCTTTAGCGGGCAAATCCAGGCGCCTCGTCCCCGTATTCCCGCAACTCGCCCCGTTTGCCTGCCTGAGCGCCCCCGCGGGCTCGGTTGGGCCGTCCCAAAAGGCATAGGGTTATTCATCAACCAGACATTCCGATAAGCCTTCAGGCCCTGTCACGCCGACGTATGAGCATTGAAAACATTTCGCCAGACCAACCCCAGCGGAAGAAGTACGTCCGCGCCGTCGGACCCAAGCTGCGCTGGGTCTTGTATTTCATCTTCGGCCTGTTCGCCGTCCTGAGCGCGAACTCGGTTTATCTCGGCGCGATCACCTTCCTCGAATGGCTCAAGGGCGACCCGGACACCACTT
>JBDHQG010000087.1:0-10264 GCA_039806925.1 Limisphaerales bacterium | reverse complement strand
CTCGCCGCGCTGACGGGCGGGACCCAGTTCGGCCTCGGCATGGCGATCAACGACGGCGATCAGGCGACGCCCGGCCAAAAAGGCTGGGGTGGCCTTGGCGCGCACGCGATTGTCTTCGGCAAGACGCCGCAACAAACAGCATTGATGACGTTGCGCAGCTACAACGACATCGAGCCCGGCAAGGATACTTATACAGCCTCGGCGGCACCGAACGGCATCGCGGTCGACGGCAGCTTGTCGGAATGGACCGGCGTGCCGGTGCTGGCCGATCCGAAGTTCTCGATACCGAAGGGCTCGGGCGGAGCCGGCACAGGAACCTACGTCCTCTTCGAGGAATACGCCGGTGGCACCTGGACGGGCCCGGATGATCAAACCTCGGCCGTGCAGGTCGTATACGATTCGGAGAACGTATATTTCGGCTTTGTCGTCACGGACGATTACCATGAGAACGCTGCCAACAGCGCGTGGAACGGCGACTCGATCCAATTGATGATCGCCAGCGCGGATCGCACGGCGCAGGTGGCGCTCTACAACTACGCGCTCGGCGGCATCGAAACGGCCTTGGGCACCACCATCGTAATGCACGAGGCGGGCCCTGGCGGCACCACCGCCGCGGTGGTTCGCGATACGCTGAACAACAAGACCACCTACGAGATCAAGCTGCCGGTCGCATCCCTGGGTCTTACGGCTCCGCTGGCGGTGGGAACACAGTTCGGCCTCGGCATGGCGATCAACGACGGTGACGAGGCAACTCCCGGCCAGAAGGGCTGGGGCGGTCTCGGCGCGCACGCGCTCGTCTTCGGTAAATCTCCGGGTGAAACGGCGCTGGTGACTCTTGGTGCCGGCGGCAGTGGCGCGGCATTGTTCTTCCTCTCGGCGGTGAATCCGGCGATTGATCGGTTCTCATTCCGCGCGAGCGATCTGGGAACTTCGATTGTCGATCCGTCGACGGCCAAGCTGCGCGTGGACGGCCAGCAGGTGTTGCTCGTGGCCAGCCCGAAGGTGCTCGATGCGACGGACTTCACCTATCGTCCCTCGCCGCCGTTCGCGCCCGGCAGCCACACCTATTCCATCGAGATCAAGGACACCGCTGGCAATACCGTCACCGATTCCGGCACGTTCGTCACGCCGGGCTACACGGCGCTGACCCTTGCCAATCGCGTGACGTCGTATGATGCCAATGCGTCCGGATTTAACTTCAACCTCTTCGTGAATCAGCTTATCCCGCCGAACTCCCTGGCGGCGGCTGAAGCCGCGCTGGCCGGAGAAGCCGTGGACGAATTCGGATTCCCGGCTGAAAACTTCGCTGACCCGGCGCAAGTCGGGGTGGCGTCCGGCCCTGGAACGCTCAATGGTCTGTATGACCTTGCGAAGTTCCAGATTCCGACCGTGATCAACCTCAGTCACCCCGGCGGTGGTGCCAACGGCGCCTTCACGCCGGATGATCAAATTCCCGGCCTGCCCGGCCAGTTCAACGCGGAGCATGGCATTGCTGGCGAGATCATCACGTTCGTGGACCTCCCGCAGGGCATCATCAAGATGGGTGTGACCAGCACGGATGGTTTCCGGGTGCAGGGCGGCAACGTCAGCTCTCCCGCGCTTGGCACGCTCCTCGGAGAATCCGAGATGGCCGGCACGACGAACTTCCAGTTCGTGGTGCTCCACTCCGGTGTTTACGCCTTCCGCACGATCTTCTACGAGACGTTCAACGGGGCGAGCATCGAGTGGTTCACCCTCAAGCCGGACGGCACGAGCGTTCTGCTGAACGACGTCGCCAACGGCGGTTATCCGGCCTATCGCGTCGGTGTCATCCCCGGCACGGGCCTCGGAGCCCTTACCATCCAACGCGTCTCCGGGCAGACCCGCGTTTCGTGGACGGACTCCGGCGTGGTCCTGCAGGAATCCGTTGACTTGGTGAACTGGACGGACCACGTGGGCGTGACGTCGCCCTTCCAGGTGGTTCCGGCCGGCCGCAAGGCGGTCTTCTTCCGCCTGAAGAAGCAATAACCACCCCTCGCTTCAATCACGGGGACCGGGCGTGAGCCTGGTCCCCTTTTTGTTTCCTTAGCGTCATGTCGGCTCCTTGAAGTTTTGACACAGGGCCGGTTGACACGCGATGGCGGCCCGCCTCAACTCCAAGCCGGAACGATGCAGAAGAAACCACGGCTGGACACGGATGCGCCGGCCCGGGCAAAGATCATTCACGGCGCCATGAAACGCATTGTCACACTGATCGCGCTCCTGTGTTGCGCGGGCGGTTTTTCCGCTCGCGCGCAACAGGAGCCTGATCCGGCGGATCTGTTGCGCGATGCCGGGGATTGGATCGCGGAGAACATCGATGACTCGGTCTTCGAAACCCTCGGCGTGGATCAAAACCGCGCGCGCCAGTTCCTTCACGATCTTCACCGCGCGCTGAAGGGCACCTACGTTTACGACCTGGCCGCCTTGCGCGAAACCGCCCGGGAACTCCAGCCCGTCCTCGAACGCTACGAGGAAACGCAGCCCTACGCCGCGTGGCTCAAGGCGCACCTGCTTGACTTCGATGTCTCGCGTCAGCTGCGTGACCAGGCCAGCGCCACGGCTACGAACCAACTCCGGCTTCCGCCGCCCACGCCGCAGCTTCAGCGCACGGTGTGGGTGCGCGCGATGGAAAACCGTCCCGCGCCGCCTGCCGCCCGGGAACATCTGGCCCGCCTGAAGATGATCTTTGCCGGGGAACGGACGCCGCGTGAACTGGCGTGGCTGGCTGAAGTCGAATCCTCCTTCAACCCGGAGGCGGAAAGCCCCGCGGGCGCCGCCGGATTGTTCCAGCTCATGCCGGCGACGGCGCGGAGCCTTGACCTGAGCGTGGGATTGCTCCGCGATGAACGCCTCGATCCGGACAAGAACGCCCGCGCGGCGGCCCGTTATCTGCGCGAGCTTCACGAGCGCTTCGGCGACTGGCGGCTTGCTCTCGCGGCCTACAACTGTGGCCCGACGCGCGTCGCGGAGTTGCTCAAGAAACACCGTGCGAAAACCTACGACGCCATCAGCCCATATCTTCCCGTGGAGACGCAGCTGTACGTTCCCAAAGTCGAGGCGACGCTCCGAAAACGCGAGGGCACCAGGCTGTCGCAACTCGGCGTGGTGGTGGGCAAAACAGAATCAGGGCGGGACTGACGCCGTGGGTGTGTCCGTTCACTTTGGGATCACTTACTTTGCCTGCTGACCGTCTTCGCTGATCGTGAGAATCGAGTTTATGCGGACATTTTCCGTCACCACCTGGCGTTTCCCCGAGGGCCAGGTGATTTCCACGCGGTCCACGCCTTTCGCATCGCCGAGGCCGATGTAAAGGGGCAGGGCACTTTGTGCGAGGTAGCCGGACTTGCCGTCGACAAAACGGTGGAACGTCCTGCCGCCGGCCTGCACCTTCACCGTTGCGCCAAGGGCGTCGCGGTTCGAGCGGGTGCCGACGAGTTTGAGCTTCAGGAATTGCGGCGGATGTTTCGCCGCGAGGTTGCTGATCAACACCTGCGGCTTTTCATTCCATTCCATGGTGACCAGGTCGAGGTCGCCATCGTCATCAAGGTCGAACGCCACGGAAGAGCGCGAGCTCAACGTCCCGAGCACGCTCAGCGTGCCGCTGGCGCCGCGACAGAGCGGATGGCGTTTGTCCGCGCCGTCGCAGTCGAGCGTGAAGAATTCCCTTTCGATGCGATTCCCCGCGCGCGGCTCGACGCCGAGCACGAATTCGCTGTCCACGAAGCGTTGTCCGCCTTCGTTCAACAGCACGGAGTTGATGGCATAGCGCAGCGGGTAACCCATGCCGGCGGTGACGAAGATGTCCTCGAAGCCGTCGGCGTTGAGATCGGCCACGGTGACGCCCCACGGCCAGTAGGTTTCCGTGCCGATCTTGGCGGAGACTTCGGCAAAGCGACCGCCGCCGAGGTTCTGGTAGAAGGCATTGCCGAGAATGCAGTTGGTCGCGGCTTGCTTTGCGGGCGGCGACCATTCGACGGAGCACCACACGTCGCTCTTCTGTTTCTCAAAGGCGGGGCTGAAATCCTGGTCGCCCGCCTTGATTTGCGCGGTCGTCATGTCCGAGTGCATGTCGGTGACGAAGAGGTCCATCAGGCCGTCGAGGTTGTAGTCGAAAAACTTCACGCCCATCGCGCCCCACGGTGTCTTCGGAAAATACGCGGCGGTCTTGTCCACGAAACGCTGGCCGCGATCGTTTTCATAAAACTTGTCCTCGCCCGACATGCTGGGCACGTAGAGATCAGGAAAACCGTCCTGGTTCAAATCGCAGAACGTCGCGTCGCCGCTCCAGCCGCGATGTTCGAGGCCCATCTTTTTGGAGACGTCCTCGAACTTGCCGCCGCCGAGGTTTTGGTAGAGCACGCTCTGCTCGCTGCGGGCGGCGAACTGCCAGCCTTGAAAGGCGTCCGACCGGCCGAGGTAAAACCCGCCGCGTCCCTTCTCATTGCGCGTGTAGACGCCGACATTGGCGACGAACAGATCGAGCAATCCGTCGCGATTGAAATCAAAGAAGGTCGCGCCGGAGGAATGCGCGGGGCGTTTCACGGTGAGGCCGGATTCCGCGGTGATGTCCTGGAATTTTCCACCGCCGAGATTCTTGAAGAGCACGTTGCCCATCCGAACTGTCGTCACGAACAGATCGGGCCGGCCGTCGTTGTCGATGTCTGCGAACGATGCTCCCACGCCGACCTTATCGGCGAGCGCGACGCCGGCGGTGCGGGTGATGTTCTCGAACTTCCCGCCGCCGACGTTCCGCCAGAGTTCATTCCCGCCGATCTGGTTCACGAAATAGAGATCGATCCGGCCGTCGCCATCGATATCCGCCGCGGCGAGGCCCGTGCCGTGGTCATAGTGGACGGCCTTGTAGTCGCGGGCGCCGTCATCCACCGGCGTTTGCATGAACTCGATCCCGCTCTCCGCGCGTCGATCCGAGAATTGAAAATCATGAAAAACCTTCCATGACTTCGCGGCTCCGATTTGTCCCTGCCTGTTCGCCTCCAACGCGCGCAGCGTGCCCTCGGTCTGGCCGTAAGGATTGATCACCCGCCTGGATGGCGGCGTGTCGGCAGCGAACGTGGCGTGGAGTGAAAATGCGACGATGCCGAGCGCGGTCGCGTACCGGTGGAGGGCGGGGCGGGCGATCATGATTTATGGAGGTTACGGGTGGGGTGGTGGAGCGGGGGAATTTGCCGGCGGCGCAGGCTGAGGTGCCGGGCCGCCGAGCAGAAGACGGAAACCGACGAAGTGAATGCCGTTCGACGCCGACATCATGAAGCGGCTGGAGGCACGGGCGTAATCGACATCCTGATTCCAGCCGCCGCCCTTGAAGACTTTATATTTGCTGGTGGACGGTCCCGCTGGATCGGTGACGGCTTTGGCGGGATACGGTTCGAACCAGTCGAGGCACCACTCCCAGACATTGCCGTGCGTGTCATGGAGTCCCCACGCATTCGGCTTCTTTTGACCGACGGGATGTGTCGTGGCGTCGCAGTTCTCCGCCGTCCACGCGAACTGATCCGCCGCGTCCTTGTCGTCACCGAAGTTGAACAGGTTCGTCGCGCCGGCGCGGCAGGCGTATTCCCACTCGGCCTCGGTCGGCAGGCGATACTCGAAGTTGTCCGGCAAACGCCCGGCGGCGCGTTCGAGCTGCGTCACCTTCGCGCAGTAATTGCTCGCATCGAAGAACGAGACTTTTTCGACCGGACGATTCGAATCGCCGACGTAATGGCTCGGATTGCGGCCGGTGATCGTCTCGTATTCGCGCTGCGTCACCTCGTATTTCCCGATCCAGAAGTCGCGCGTGATCGTGACGGGAAATTTGATGCGCTGAAACGTGCCGGCCTTGATGGCAACCATGTTCGTCAGCGGGACGAGTTCGACCTTCTTCGCGTTGGCTGCCGTCAACTCCGTGCCCTTCCGTTCGCATCCGGCAACCAAAAGAATCGCGATGAAGGCGGTGAGGCCGGCGATGTGAAACAGAGTGCGACTGCTCAGTGCCTGTCGGAGTGCGCCCGTCCCCGGGCGCAGCAACGCTTGAATGTCGGCAGACACGAAGCCATTCCGTGATCGTGGACTATTCCACTCTTCTGCGCCCGGGGACGGGCGCACTCCGCTGAGGATCTGCCGGCGCAATGGTTGAACTCGCAGACAGGCTCCAAGTGCTTTAACGCGTTTCATGGTTCAAAAGTGACTCGAATATCCCATTCCCCGTCCTTGATGGGAACAACTTGTTCCTTGCCGTTGGGCCAGCGAATGGCGAGGGCTTCCGGCTTCTCCTTCCAGCCGAGCACGACGGCCGGCGCATCCTGCGACCAATAACCCGATCCGGCCTGAATCGTCCTCGTTGGTCCAAAACGTTTTCCGGAATAGACCAATCGCAGCCGCGCCCCGATCGCGTCGGGGTTCGCCGCCTGGCCGCGCAATCCAACCCGGATGCCGCGTTTGGGAGAGCGATTCGCGTAGAGCTTCGTGGGCGCGCTGTTTTGAGTCACGACCACATCGACGCGGCCGTCGTGATCGAAGTCGGCCAAGGCCGCGCCGCGTTGCTCGCCGAAGACGGAAATTCCGCTCGCGCTCGAATCAATCGCCGCAAATGTTCCGTCGCCCTTGCCGCGCAGCCACAAGCCGCGACCGGCGTCATCGCGCGAAATGTCTGATGCCGTGCCGAAGAAATTCTGGCTGAGGAACAGGTCATCGAGACCGTCTGCGTCGAAGTCGCCGACGTTCACCGAAAACACGGGCGACAACTGAGCCTCGTCCGGAAGCGGGATCGCCTCGAAACGTCCACCACGATTTAGGAATACCATCGACGCCAGCGTTGTGGCCTCGACGAACGATGTCTTCTCGTAGGCTGCTCCGACAAGGTCGCGCACCGTCGCCTGCCCGAAGGCTTCATGCGTGGGAAACTGCGCCGCGAGGGAGGGAAGCCCGCGCGACAGCCAGCCGCGATCGCGAAACGGAATCCAGTTCGTTCCAGACCTCCACGCTTCGACCATTTGCACGCCGCCTGCACCGCTCCAGTCTCCATGGAATATCCGCATCGTTGGAGCGCCGTTGAGCGCATAGATGCTGTTCCGGCCCCAGTTGCCACAGGCGAGATCGAGCCGGCCGTCGCCATCGAAATCACCCGCAACGACGCTTGTCCACCATCCCGTGAGTTCGGAGAGCGATGAACGTTGAGCGTTCAACGTTGAACGTTCAACGTTCGGAATGCTGACCGCCATATCGAACGGCGCGAACTTTCCGCCATCGTTCTGGAAGAGCTCCAACGATCCCCATTCGGTGGCGACGATCAGCTCTGCGGAACCGTCGCCGTCCAAATCACCAAAGGTCGCGGCGGTGACGAGCCCCAGCGACTTGAACACTTCACTCCACGTGGCGCTGGGTGTGAGCTTGCCTTTCTCGTTGATCCAAATGGCGGACGCGACCGGTTCCGGGTAATGCCCTGGACGGAAGCGCCCGCCGACGAACAGATCCAGATCGCCGTCGCCATCGATGTCGGCGGTGGCGAGCGGGCCGGGACTGGCCGGGCCGAACGGAAGACGTTCCGGAGTCGCGAGATTGTTCAAGGCGAACGACAAGATTTCAGATGTTCCTTCCGGGGCGGTTTCGTTCTGCGATTGCGCGACGAGCAGACGCCGCTGGCCTTGGCCGTCGGCCCAGCTCAACACGGCTCCGAGGTCGTCCGGTGAGGGAACTGGACCCTCGACGCGCTTGAATCCTTTGCCTTGTTCATTGCGGAAGACGGCGAGCTTTCCACCGCGTCCCGAGCTGATGACGAGATCTTCCCATCCGTCGTCATCGAGATCGCTCCAGCTCACGCCGGGGCCGAGCCGGCTCAGGCGTCGCGGCAACATCGGCTCGCGCGACCAGTCATCGAACTCCGCTTCCTCGTGAACGTGATTCAGCAGCGTGCTCACGTCGGCGAAGGCGGGCGCTGGCAGCGGCGCGTTCGTGAGCGGGAGGCGCGGTGTGCCGGGAGCTTCGGCGATTTCGTAGATGCGATTCGGCTGAACGCCTTCGACGATGCCTTGGGTGCCGTTGCGCCAGCGGACTTCGAGCCGCATCGGAGCCGATCCATTTGGTGCGGTGGCGAAGACGCGGGTGGCTTGATCGCTGGAGAGATAACGTCCGCCGCTGATCATTTCCTGCGCCTGCGTGAAGACGCCGCTGATGAGCTGGACGCGCGCGCCGATTCCCTGCGTGTTGGGTGCAAGGCCTTTCAGGCGCACCGCGACGCGGCCGGCGGTGGCGTCGTTGCGATACAGGCTGGCGGTTTCGTTCAGGTTGTTCACGACGAGATCGAGATCGCCGTCGTTGTCGAGATCGGCCTGGGCCATGCCGAAGGAGATGCCGACGTGGTTGAAGCCCCATTGCTCGCTCACGGGCGTGAACTGGCCGCGGCCGTTGTTGCGAAACGCGACGTTGGGCGTCCGCCAGCGCGGATGAAACTGCATCTTGCGCTTCATCTGGGCCTCGGTGAAGCGACGGCGACCGTCCTTGATCAGGTCGCTGCTGTCCTGATCCATCACGTCGAACTCGAAGCCGTTTGTGACAAGCAAATCCTCGAAGCCATCGAGATCGACATCGAGGAAGATCGTGGTCCACGTCCAGTCGGTGGCGGCGATGCCAGCCATGAACGCCGCTTCCACGAACGATCCATCCGCCCGGCCGAAAAAGAGGGTGTTGCGATTGTATTGAGGCCGCTCGTCGATGCGTTCGGAATCGGCCTGGCTTGGGCGATCACGGACGAGTTGCGTCACGCGCCGCGCGTGTTCGCGCGCGAGCATGTCCACCACGATGATGTCGTCATGGCCGTCGCGATTGATGTCGCCGAAGTCGACGCCCATCGCGGAACGGCTCGTGTGGCGGAGCTTGTAGGTGTCGATGGCGCGGAAAGTGCCCTGGCCGGAATTGATCCAGATGCGGTCCGGCGAGGTGTTGTCGTTGCAGACGTAGAGGTCCGGGAAACCGTCGCGATTGATGTCGCGGAACATCACGGCCAGCCCCCAGTCGCGATACGGCGGAATCGGCGCGCCCTGTTCATTCGAGAAGACGCCCGGCTCGTTCTCAATCGCCTTGAAGCGACCGTTGCCCTCGTTGCGATAGAGGCCGTGGACTTCCGGCAGCTCGCGCACTTTTCCGTCGGACAATGCCTCAAAGCGGCCTTTCCATTTCGGCGAGCGCGCGGATTCGCCGTTCACTTTCGTGACTTCCCACTGGTCGCCGCGTCGGGCGACGGCGAAGCGCGTGGTCGGATCGGCGAGCATCATCGCGTCGATGAAATGCGTGCAATAGAGATCGAGGTCGCCATCGCCATCGATGTCCGCCAGCGCCATCGATGTGGCGGAGGCGGTGCGCGACAGGCCGGAGTCCTTCACCTCGGTCCAGTTCGCCTTGCCGTCATTGAGAAAGAGCCGCGTGCCGGCGGCAATGCCGTTGACGAGCAGATCGAGATCACCGTCGCCATCGACATCCGCCAACGTCGCGCCCGTGGAGAGCTGTTCGCTGCACGCGGCGTCGCCGGGATTCATTTCCTGGAAGCGCCAGCCGCCGAGGTTGCGGTAGAGACGGTTCGGCCCCTGAAGATTGCAGAAGTAAATATCCGGCCAGCCATCGCCATCCACGTCGCCGAGCGCCACGCCCGCGCCGTTGTGAGCGACGGCGTTGATGAGGAAGGCATCGCCGCGAAGTTCATTCGTGAACCAGACGTGCGTGCCGCTGGCCGGCATGGAGGTGAAGCCGACGTTCGGTGAGGCAGGCGGTGCGACGGCGGCGATCTGGTAGCCCTGGCCGGTGGACCACGAAACATCGGCGAGCAGGGGACCGGGTAGGAACCACAGCCACAAGGCGAATGAATGGAGGCCGCCCGCACGGTGCATGATGGTTGTCAGGAAATCAGACGGACCGTCCGAGAGCAAGTTGAAGCTTCAGACTCGACTTTGGCGGGCGGACTATGTATGAGCATGGCGAATCCCGAACAGTCGATTCCAGCGCGGCGGGTCAGGATCACGCCCACCCGTCTGAACTCGATCTCAACTCAGCAGGACAAATCATGAAGAAAACCAACAGTGCCCTCGAATATCTTTCTCACGGCTGGCGGTGCCTCGGCGCCGGCCTTGCCGTGGTCGCGATGTCCCTTTCTGTTTCATCTGGCGCGGAGTCGGATGACTTCAACGACGGCGACGATGCCGGATGGAATCATATTGATCCGATCCGGACTTATATTTTCGCAACGACAGGCGCG
>JBDHQG010000086.1:0-10274 GCA_039806925.1 Limisphaerales bacterium | reverse complement strand
CCTCCCCGGCGGGCTCAAGGGATACCTCCTGTCGTTCCCCGAGGTGACCTCGGTGCCCCACGCGCTGCACAAGCTGCTGCTGCGCTACGCCGACCACGCGAGGATCGCTTCATCGGTGTTCGACCGGTGCCGCCGCGCGAAGGTCGAATACGGCTTCGCCTCCCGCCGCGGCGATCTCCGCTTGGACCACCTGCTGGTTCAGCTTCAACACATGCGAAGGCCCGCACAGCACGAACGTTTCGTCCGCGACATCCGCCGCCACCGGCGTTTCGTTGATCGCCGCCGGATTGCCGGAGACGGCACAAACGGCTTCGGACGCGGAAGGCAGCCGGCTCGCGGCTTCCTCCGGCTCCAGCAGGCGCACCGGGTTTTCGTTCACCGCGAGGCGGCCATCCACGGCCACGCCGTTGAGAGCGATGTTCTGACGCGTGGGCTCGCCCAGCCGGCGGCCGTACACGAACGCGTCGTAAGTGCGCCCCGAAACCGTGGCCTTGCGGAACGTCGGCGTCACCTCGTGCTCACGTCCCGTTTCCGGAAGGGCGGCAAACACATCGATCGAACCGCGTCCGCTGACCGGCTGTTCAAGCAACGGCTTGACGGAGGCAGGCATGGATTCGCGAACGCCAAACGGCACCGCCAGCACCAAGGCGCGCGCGGGATCTTCCATGATCAGATCGTGAAGCGCCGCGCGGCGTTCCGTTGCCAGCTGCACGCCCTCCGCTTCAAGCGCTGAACGCGAAGCCGCATCCGCCGCCGCATGGCGGCCCGCCCACTCCTGGAACCGCGCGAAGACCGGCTCGGCCGCGGGCTGTTTCCAGGCGAGATCCTGACGCGGCAACAAGCTTCCGGCAAAGGTTGAAGCATTCGTATCGGAACTCGAAGCCTCGAAACCCGGGGCGGCTTCGGCCCGCGCGGGAGCCACATTTGCAGCAGTCGCGGAGGAACGCGCCTTCTCGTCCGCAGAGGCGCGCGCCTGTACTGTTGTGATGGAACCGTCTCCCTTGGGCGCGAGCTCAAACGACAGCAGCCAGCACAAACAAAGAGCGCATCCAAGCGCTCCCGCGATCCATAGATTGCCAAATTTCTTCATGACTGGAACCGTGTTTCGGAGACCGTCCCGCAATGGGCGGCCTCCGGACGCTTCGCGATTTAGCTACCGAGGTGCCAAGGGGGTTTTGTGGGGAAATCGGGGGGATGAATCTCACGCGCTGTCCTCGGACGCGATGGCGTGTCCCGAAAGTGGACGCCGACAATGGAGGGCCGGACGTTCCATTCGAATGAAACGGCTCCGACTTTTGCCATTGCACGACGGGGAGCGTTGCCTAGACTCCGGGCTGTCTTGTGTCCTCGGCGCGCGATCCCTGCGCAGGCACCCTATGAAACCAAATCCACCGAAAAAGACCGCAAGCAAGACCGCGAAGAATTCCGGCCAGACACAAGGAAAGGCCGCGTCAAAGAAATCCCCGGCTTCGCCGCGCAAGCCGGCCGCCGCGAAGGAATCCCCGGCGCCATCGCCGGAAATCCCGCCCATGCTCCTGGAGGGAGACGAGCCCTCGCTGGTGCGCCAGAGCGGTCCGGGCTCCCGTTACGCGCTGGGACAGGAACCCGTGCCGGCACCCGGTGCAGCCGGCGAGTTGGGCGATCTTCCGGAAGCTTACGGCACGCAGCGCCTGCTGCTCACCGCGCGGGATCCGCACTGGCTTTACGCCCACTGGGATCTCACCCGCGAGCAGCTCAAGCACTACAACTCGCGCTCGGTGGATCGCCACATGGTCCTGCGCGTTTACAGGAACGAGATCACCGGGGAACCGCATCGGGAGATTCATGTGCATCCCGAGTCGCGCAACTGGTTCGCGCACGTCGGCCTCGCCGGAACGCGCTTTGTCGCCGAGCTTGGCTACTATCGCCCGAACGACCAGTGGGTCCGCATCTCCACCTCCGGTTCCACCATGACGCCGCCGGACACGATGTCGGACGATCTTTCCGTCTGGTTTGAAACGCTGCCCGCCGACATGCGGCTCGAGGAGCTCGTCAAGCTGGTGAAGACCGCCGTGAAGGACAACGTGCCGCTCATGGAAGCCATCCAGCAGCTTCGCGCGACCGGAATGCCGGGCCTTCCCGATCGGCGCAGCGCCGGCACGGGACAGTGGACGCCCGAGCAGGAGCGCGCGATGACACAGGTCGTTTCGATGGATTCCGTCCGTCGCGTCTGGATGGGCTCGCTCGAAATCACCGAGCTCATCCGCCGCCAGTTCCTGCAGGAGCTTTCCTCGCAAGCCGCGGCCCAGCTCGGCCAAACCGGTTCCTGGAGCGGCGCGGTCAGCAGTTTCTCCAGCCCGTTCGGCGGCGGCATGGAGCGCAAGAAGGGATTCTGGTTCAACGTCAACGCCGAGCTCATCATCTACGGCGCCACCGAGGCCGACGCCACGGTCACCATCGGCGGGCGCAAGATTCAACTCCGTCCCGATGGCACGTTCAGCTACCGCTTCTCGCTGCCCGACGGCCAGTATGGACTGCCCGCCGTGGCGACGTCCGCGGACGGCACCGACAGCCGCAGCGCGGATCTCAAGTTCAGCCGTGACACGAAGTATCGCGGCGACGTGCAGGCGCATCCACAGGATCCGGCGCTCAAGATTCCTTCGCCCGCAAACGTGGCCTGAGTGGGCGACGCCAGGACGGCGAACACCGGCATTCATCATTCCCATGACCCGCGGCTATCTTTCCATCGTGCTGCACGCGCACCTGCCGTTTGTGCGCCATCCGGAACACGACCGCTTCCTCGAGGAGAACTGGCTGTTCGAGGCCATCGTCGAAACCTACCTGCCGCTCGTGCAGATCATGGACGGCTGGCTGCGCGACGGCATGGACACGCGGCTGACGCTCACGCTCTCGCCCACGCTGTGCGCGATGCTGACGGATCCGTTGTTGCAGGACCGTTTCGTCCGGCACATCGACGGGCTCATCGAGCTTTCCGAGCGCGAAATTCACCGGACACATTGGGATCGCGCATACCATCCGCTGGCGCAGATGTATCACCAGCGCTTCACCGCGCTGCGCGACGTTTACTTTCACTACGGACGCAATCTCGTCGGCGCCTTCCGCAAATTCCAGGAGGCCGGCAAGCTCGAGATCATCACCTGCGCCGCCACGCACGCGCTGCTGCCGTTGCTGACCAACCATCAGCCCTCCCTGCGCGCCCAGATTTTCGCCGCGCGCGATCATTACCGCAGTTGTTTCGGCTGCGATCCCAACGGCATCTGGCTGCCCGAATGCGCCTACGCGGACGACCTCGATCTCGTGCTGCGCGACGCCGGCATTCGCTGGTTCATCATCGACACGCACGGCGTGCTGCACGCGCGTCCGCGCGCGCGCTATGGCGTCTTCGCCCCGCTGTTCACGCCCAACGGCGTGGCGGCGTTCGGGCGCGATCTTGAATCCGCCAAGCAGGTCTGGAGCAAGCACGAGGGCTATCCGGGCGATGTTCATTACCGCGATTTCTACCGCGATATCGGGTTCGACCTCGACTACGACTACGTGAAGACGGTGATGCCCGTCGCCGGGTCGCGCAGCTTCACCGGCATCAAGTACCACGCGATCACCGGACACGGGCACGACAAGCGCATCTACGATCGCAACGCCGCGCTCCAAAAGGCCGCCGAGCACGCGCAGCATTTTCTCGAAACCCGCATGCGCCAGGTCGAGCATCTGGCGGACATCATGGATCGCCCGCCGCTCGTCCTTTCGCCCTACGATGCCGAGCTGTTCGGGCACTGGTGGTATGAAGGGCCGGAGTTCCTCGATTACTTCGTGCGCAAGGCGTATTTCGACCAGAAGGTCTTCGTGCTCACCACGCCGATGGATTACCTCCGCCGCCAGCCGACGCAACAGGTCTGCAAACCGAGCGCGAGCAGCTGGGGCGAGGAAGGTTACTGGAAGGTCTGGCTCAACGAGACGAACGAGTGGATCTATCCGCACCTGCAGGTCGCGCAGGAGCGGATGACCGAACTGGCGAACCGCTTCATCAATCCCACCCCGCTGGAGCTGCGCGCGCTGAAGCAGGCCGGCCGCGAGTTGCTCCTCGCCCAGGCCAGCGACTGGCCGTTCATCCTGCGCACCGGCACAAGCCCGGCCTATGCGCGCAAGCGGGTGAAGGATCATCTCCTCCGCTTCATCGCGCTGCATGAGCAGCTGACGACCACGAAGATTGACGAGAAATGGCTCGGCCACGTCGAGTCGCTCGACAATCCGTTCCCGGAACTCGACTACCGCTACTGGTCGACTCTCAAATAGCCGGGCTCAATTCCCTTGATTCACCTTGGCTGCGCCGGCTCACGCCAGCTGCGCGGCGCGGGCCTCGGGCCGGCTGCCTTGCCATCCAGCTGCGCCAGCAACCAGTCGAGCCCGTCGAGATTGTCGCGCAGACGCGCCTCCGCATCCTCGTCCGTGTGATTCAAAATGCCCACCGGCCCGCGCCAGCCGCTGTCCCGGACAACCTTCAACATCACCAGGTCCAGATCGCCCTGTCCCAGCGGGAGAATCTTCCTGCCGGTCCTGTCGCCATCGCGCGTCATGCCGTTCAAGTTCAGCGCCAGCAGGTGCGGCTTCATCTTCTGCAACAGCGCCGCGAAACGATCGATGTGGTCGTGACCGTGGTGCAGATTGTAAACGAGGCCGACGTTCGTGACACCCTGCGCCTGGAGCAACCCGATGATCTGGATCTGGTTCTCCGGTTCGCCGAACCACGCGCCATGATTGTAGAGCGCCACCGTGCAGCCCGTCGGCGCGGCCGCCTCCGCTATCGCCCGGATGCGCTTCGCCTCGGCCTCGACGCGGGCGCGCTGTTCCTCCGGCGTCCTGGTTGGATTGCCGCCGCCCGTCACCCACAGCTGCGCCTGCACATTGTTTCGTTTCAACACATCAAGGATCAGCCGCGCCTCGTCGTTCATCGCCGCCGGGAACCACCACGCGTCGAGGCTGACACCGTGTCTCCGGCACGCGGCAATCTCGGCATCGAACTGCGAAACGTGTTCGGCGCGGTAATCGTAGGCGAAGTGTTTGAACCCGAGTTTCTCCATCATCGCCGCGCGCTCCTCCGGCCCGCGCTTCTTCGCATCGAACGGCACGATGCACCACGCGATCAGGTTGGTGCGGGCGAAAAGCTGGTGGCCGGCCGCCCGCGCCACGGACGACGTGTTCAAGATCGCCACGGCAAAAGTGATCACGACCGCGAGCGTTCGCGCGAAGTTTGAAACGGGTTTCATGATGGGGCGATGCTGTCAGGTCCGGGTCAAAGTGGAAGCACAACCAAGCCGGACCAGTTGCATCACGAGCTGCGGTCTGCCGCGCCGGTAGGACAGCGCTTCCAGCCTGTCCCAAAGCTATCCCACACGCACACCAAACAGTTTGGCTCAGCGAATCTTTTTTCCCAGGGCACACCGCCTTGCAGTGCGGGTCGGGCAGGATGCCTGACCTACTCTTACTGCATCGTTCCGGACGACGGCGGAACAGGCGCGCTTACTCGTCGTTGCTGAAGAGCGCCTGGAGCGTGTTCAGATCGTAGCGTCGCGTGAAATCCTGAAAGGCCTCCGCCCCAAGCCGGTGCTTCAGGTAGGCGCGCAACATGCGCTCCAGCGTCGGCTTGAGATCGTTGAAGGACACGCCCTGGAACACCTGGCGCCCGACCGCCTGGCGCGCGCCGAAACCGCCGCCGACGAAAACGTGGTAGCCATCCACCGTCTCGCCCGCGACCTTGACCTTCGCGCCGAGCAGCCCGATGTCGCCCATGTAATGCTGCGCGCAGGAGTTCGGGCAGCCGGTGAGGTGGACATTGATCGGCTGATCGAGCTGGAACTTCTTGTCGAGGTAATCGGCGAGTTCGAGCGCGTGCGCCTTGGTGCTGGAGGAGGCGAACTTGCAGTAGGCATTCCCGGTGCAGGCGATGAACCCGCTGCGCAGGTTCGACTGTTTCCAGTGCAGGCCCATTTTCACGAGCGCCTTCTTCACCGTCTCGACGTAGGCGTCGGGGACGTTTGGAATGATCAGGTTCTGCCAGACCGTCAGGCGCACTTCGCCGGAGCCGTAAAGCTCCGCGATCTCGGCGAGGCGCAGCATTTGTTTGGGCGTGATCTGGCCGACGGGAATGGCGACGCCGACGTAGTTCAACCCGGGTTGCCTTTGCGGAAAGACGCCGACGTGGGAGTGGGGAACGGCGTCCTTGGATTTGAAATCTGTGATCGCAAATTTCAGATCAACCGGCGCGCGAAGCAGTTTGTAGCCGAGAAGCTTTTCCGTCTCCTCCAGATATTTCTCCAGCGACCAGGTTTCCAGCAGATGCTTGAGCCGCGCCTTCTTGCGGTCGCCGCGATTGCCGTTGGCGATGTAAACGCGCACCAAGGCCACGGTGACTTTCAACACCTCCTCCGGACGCACGAGCACGCCGAGGTCGCGGGCGAACGCCTTGTGGCCGGTGGCGCCGCCGAGCGCGACGCGGAAATAGATTCCCGGCGCGATGTCCCCCTGCTCCGCGCCGACGCGCACCGCCTTGAGCCCGATGTCGTTCGTGTCCTCGACGGTGCCGATCAACCCGCCGCCATCAAACGCGATGTTGAACTTGCGCGGGAGATCGTAAAACGCGCGATCGTTCAGGATGATCTGCCCGAGCTGGTGGCACAGCGGAAGCGTGTCGATCAACTCGTGCGGATCAATTCCCGCCGTCGGGTTCGCCGTGAGGTTGCGGATGTTGTCCGCGCCCGCGCCGCGCGTGTGCAGGCCGACGCCCTGGATGCGCCGCAGCACCTCCGGAGCGTCCTTCGGCTCGATGAGCCGGATCTGGAAGTTCGCCCGCGTGGTGATCTGCACGTAGCCAGTCGTCAGTTCCTTCGACACCCGCGCGATCTCGCGCAGCTGAAACGTCTTCAACTGCCCGCCGGGAATCCGCAGGCGCGCCATGAACGCCTCCTTGTTCGGCGTGAGGAAGAAGAGCCCGCTCCACTTGAAGCGAAAGAGGCTCTCCTTGTCCGGCGCCTGATTCGTGGCGGCGTGTTCGAGCAGCACGTCGTAGGCGTCGAGCGGATGCAGCTCGCGCTTCACGCGCTCCTCGAAGATCAGGTCGCCCGCCGCCGCGCGGCCCGACGGCGCGGCGGCGGGGTTCGGCATCATGTCGTCAAACGCGAACCCGCGGTTGCGCAGGCCGGAAAACAGGCCGTCAAGATAGGCCGTCTGCACGGAATCCAGTTTGTGTCCGGCGACTTCGGTGAAGGGCAGCGTCGGGTGGCTCATGTCAGTAAACGTCGCGCTGGTAGCGCCTGGCGGATTTCAATCCCTGCACGTACTCGGCGGCCTGATCCGCCGTGCGGCCGCCGGCGGTTTCGATCAGCTGGTGCAGCGCGGCATCCACATCCTTCGCCATGCGCTTCGCGTCGCCGCAGACGTAGAGATGCGCGCCATCTTCCAGCCAGCGCCACAACTCGGCGGCGTGTTCCAGCATTCGCGTCTGCACGTAGATCTTCTCCGCCTGGTCGCGCGAGAACGCCGTGTCGAGCCGCGTCAACGTGCCGTCCGCCTTCATCCCTTCCAGCTCTTCGCGATAGAGGAAATCCTGCGCCTGCCGCTGGTCGCCGAAGAAGAGCCAGTTGGAGCCCGTCGCGCCCGTCGCGCGACGTTCTTCGAGGAACGCGCGGAACGGCGCGATGCCCGTGCCGGGCCCGACCATGATCACCGGCCTGGCGGGATCGGACGGGAGCCGGAAGCCGTGCGACGTCTGCACGAAGACCGGGACGGGAGCGGCGTTCAGCTCCACGCGATCCGCGAGGAACGTCGAGCACACGCCCTTGCGCGCCCGGCCATGCGATTCATAGCGCACTGCGGCGACGGTGAGATGCACCTGGCCGGGATGCGCGCGGGGGCTGGAGGAGATGGAGTAGAGGCGCGGCTGGAGCTTCGCGAGCAGGCCGACGAATTCCTTTGCCTCGAACTTCGCCGCCGGACAGCGCAGCAGGAGATCGATGATCTCCCGTCCGTGGAGAAACGTGTCGAGGTCCGCCTTGCGCGACGGCTCCAGCAACGCCTTCAACCCGGCGTCGCCCGCGCGTTCCGCCACGGCCTGGAGCAGCGAACCGCCGGGCTTCGTGATCTGAAAGCCGCGCAGCAGCGCGCTGCGCAACGACGTTTCCCTGCCCGAAGGATCAGCGACCGCCTCCTCGCCATCGCAGCCCAGCGCGGTGAGAATCTCGCCCACCAGCGCGGGGCAGTTCTGCGGCACCACGCCCAGCGCGTCGCCGGCCTCGTAATGCAGGCCGGAGCCTTCGAGGGAAATCTCGAAGTGCCGCGTGTCCTTGGCGGAGCCGGCACCGTTCAGCCGGCGATTCGTCACGAGCCGCGCGGGAAACGGATTCGTTCGCGAGTATCCGGCCGGCGTGGGAGCGGCCTCGACCACCGAAAGCGTCGTCGCGGCAGAGTTCAAGGCGGGCTGCGCGGCTTCAGCCGGGGAGAATGCGGACCACAGGCCGTCCATCCATGATTTCGCGACCGCCTCGTAGTCGGTGTCGCAATCCGTTCGTGGTTGCACGCGTTTGGCGCCGAGGTCGGCCAGCCGTTCGTCGAACTTCCTGCCTGCGCCGCAGAAGTCCGAGTAGTTGCGATCTCCGAGCGCAAGCACGGAGTAGTTCAAGTGGTCCAGCCGCGGGGCCGCCTCCGAGTTGAGATGCTGCCAGAACGCGGCGGCGTTGTCCGGCGGCTCACCGTCGCCCCAGGTGCTGGTGACGATCGCGAGACGCGACTCCCGGGCAAGATCAACGCTGGCAAACGCGTTGAGTTCCATGACGCGCGGAGCGAACCCATGTTGAGCCGCCTCCTTCGCGAGACGCCTGGCGACGGCCTCGGCGGTGCCGGTCTGGCTGCCATACAACACCAGCAGCGGCTCGGTCGGGGCGGATGCCGTGGCAACACTGGCGGCGCCGGCTTCAGGGAACAGCGCCGCGAGGTAGCCATTGATCCACGCGCGCTGTTCCGGCGTAAACGGGGCGTTCGCCGGGATGGTCGGAATCTTCGCCATTACATCTTGTCGCCGTCTGCGTTGTTCATCTGCTGCCTGCACCCACGAGCAGACGCGGTGCCCGGCCCGGTTTTGTCCCCGCTGAACTGGTTGAATTGTACCGCGCCGATGAATGAGAAACATTCATCCGCGCGGCAGGCCCTTGATCCACCGCCGTTGCCGCGACGCGCCGTCTGCCTGGAAACCGTGATTGAAAGAGACGTTCCCACGCAGCGCGCCCGTTGCGACCCGCTGTGGCGCCCGTTCCAATTTGCGCGTGCTGGAAAGAACGCGACACCTTCCGGGCGCGAACGATTCGTTGGTCCGTTCCCCCCGGAACTCAACCGCCTCGTTCCGGCTTCCGCCGTTTCACCAGAGTTCAGGCAGAGTGGGTATTACAGAGGTGTAATGCTCCAGAAAGGTTTGCGTCATTTGCGGAAGGCACCTTGGCGTCACGAAAAACGAAATGACGCAGCTGAACCATGAAGCAAATCCAAGACGGAGAAAAATTATGAACGCACTTCTGAAAACAACGATCCGGCGGGCACCCTATTTGATTTTGAGCGGCACGTTGCTGGTGGCGGCGGCCACGGCGGCGGTCAGCAAGGGTGATTCAAAGTCCGACGCAAAACCGACCGCGGTGAAGCTGGTGGTGGACGACAAGCCGGTGTCGCGCGATGTGAAGCTTGGCACGAGCTTTTCGCCCGTCGTCAAAAAAGTCGCGCCGAGCGTGGTGATGGTGACCACGTCCGCGAAGCCAAAGCAGGCCGCGATGCAGGAGGCGCCCGGTTTTGACAATCCATTCTTCCGCCGCTTCTTCGGCGAGGAGTTCGACCAGCGCCAGCCGCGCCGCCGCCCGAATGCGCCGCGCCAGCTCGGACAGGGCTCCGGCGTCATCGTGACGAGGGACGGTTACATCCTGACGAACAACCACGTCGTGGACGGCGCGGACGAGGTGAAGGTCGCCTTGCAGGACGGGCGCGAGTTCACCGGCAAGGTCGTGGGCAAGGATCCCAAGACGGACGTCGCGGTGTTGAAGATCGACGGCAAGGATCTGCCGTTCATCGAAATGGCGGACAGCGAGAAGATCGAGGTGGGTGACATCGTTCTCGCCGTCGGCAATCCGTTCGGCATCGGCCAGACGGTGACGATGGGCATGATTAGCGCCACCGGACGCGCCACGCTCGGGCTGGATTACGAAGACTTCATCCAGACCGACGCCGCGATCAATCCGGGTAATTCC
>JBDHQG010000085.1:0-10297 GCA_039806925.1 Limisphaerales bacterium | reverse complement strand
TCCAGCCCTCGGTTTCATTCAGGTCCACCGACTTCAGGAAATCTTCGGTCACGTTGTTGTCCTTTAGCCACGCGGCGCGGCCGACGTGTATCGTCGCGCCATCGACCACAGCCTTGATGCCGCGACCGGCGGTTTCCGCAAAATCCTTTGGCTCGGCGAGCGGCACGCCGGCTTCCTCGGCGAGCTGGGCAAGCGCCTTCGCGGTCGGATGGTTGCTGTACTTCTCGGCCGAGGCGGCGATGCGCAGGAGGTCAGCGGGCGTGGTGTCGCCAATCGGCGCGAGGCGGCTGACGGCGAGCTTGCCGGTCGTCAGGGTTCCGGTCTTGTCGAAGATGAAGGCGTTGATGCGGGCGGCGAGTTCGATGTCAGCGACGTTCTTGATCAAGATGCCGAGACGGGCGGCGGCGGACAGCGCGGCGACCATTGCGGTGGGTGTTGCGAGGATGAACGCACACGGGCAGGCGACGATGAACACGGCGATGACGCGGCTGAGATCCTGCGTGAACGCCCACACGAGCGCGCCGATGACGAGCACGAGCGGCGTGTAGAAGCCCATGTATTGATCGACGATGCGCATCATGGGCAGCTTGGTTTTCTCGGCGGCGAGGATGAGGTCGCGCACGCGCCCGAGCGTGGTGTCGGTGCCGGCACGGCTGACTTTCACTTCGAGCACGCCGGTGAGGTTCTGCGTGCCAGCGAAGACATCGTCGCCGGGCTTCTTGTCCACGGGCAACGATTCTCCGGTGATGTTCGCCTGATTGAAGGAGCCCTGTCCGCTGACGATCACGCCGTCGGCCGCGACGTTGTCACCGGGGCGAATGCGGATGACATCGCCGACGGAAAGGGCGGACACGGCGACTTCCTCCTCGTCCTTGCCGTTGAGGCGACGTGCCTTGGTGGGCGTGAGCTTGATGAGCGATTCGATGGACGCACGCGCGCCTTCGGCGGTGCGGGTCTCGATGATTTCGCCCATGAGCATGAAGAACGCGACGACGCCGGCCTCCTGATAATGACCGGACGCAAACGACGCGAGCACGGCGAGGCCGACCAGTTCCGTCGTGCTCAGGCGGCCCATGCGGAGATCCTTGATCGCCGTCATCACAATCGGAAAGCCGAGAAGAATCGCGCCGATCATGCCGCTGACTTCGGCAACGCCGGGACCAAGCTGCATCCACTCGACGATGAACGAGTTGATGGTGAAGAGCAGGCCGGCGAGCGTCTGCTTCAACCGGATGGGCGTGTGGCTGTGATCATGGCCGCAGCTTGAGCACGACTCACCGTCCTTGTGGTGATGATGATCGTGACCGTGGTCGTGCTTGGGTTCCTCTCGGCTGAGGAGGGAAGAGACATTCATGGCTTGAACGTGATGCGTGTTGCGTAATGCGTGAACGAAGCGCGGTTGACGTCAGTACTCTTCCGACATTTGTTTGTCGCCGTGTTCAGGGTTTGGAATCAACTTCTGGCCCTTGGGATCGACAATGAAGTCGAGGTATTCGAGCGGGATCTGGCCGAGGAGGTTGGGGACATCGTCGTCCACTTCCACCACATTGAAGTCTCCCGTTCGTCCCATGAGTTCGAGACGCACTGGAGCATAGACCGCCCGACGACGAGTGCCGTTGGTGGTCTTTGAAATGACATCCCCCGTCTCGGTTAAACCCAGCGCACGAATTTCGGAGCGTTGGAGATACAGTCGTGTCGCGCCTGTATCAACGAGCGCCTGAACTTCAACAGAGCGCGGCTTTCCTTTCAAAAGCTTCCTGCGCTTCAACTCAATATCGAAGAGGTTCGCCAGCTTCAGCTTTACGATGACTTTGCCCATACGATTCAGTGTAGCGGGTTTCAGCGCTTGCTCAATGCTCCTCGCTCTTCGGCTGCTCCAGCACCTTGGGCTTGGGCGGCTCGCGGTTGATTTGCAGGCGCAGCTCGCGTCCGGCACCGCCGCCGCGCTCGGGCGCAACGACTTTTTCCTGTACGTTGGTGTAGATGATCCGCAGCGCTTCCGACTGGCGCTGCTGGGTGAACAGATCGCGGTTCGCGCGCCAGGCCGGGAGGTTGTTCGTGAAACGCTCCACTTCGGCGGCGACGAATTCCACCAGCCGCGTACGCTCGGCTTCGCCGAGGTTCTTGCGGGACTCGGCTTCCGCGCGGGCTTTGCTGATGGTCTGGTTCTCGTAACTGCGCGCGTCGTTCAATTCCTTCGCGCGGCGCACTTCCGCCTCGGTCACACGGGCGAAGGCTTCCTTCAACTGGCGCGGCGGGATGACCTGCATGTTGTCGATCTGAATCTCGGTGATGCCGAGATTGTGCCGCGCCACGAGCTGCTCGAAACGATTGCGCGCAGTCTCGCGGAAGCCGGCTTGGTCACGGGTGAGCGCGTCATCGACCTTGTAGCGGGCGGCGGCGTAAAGCAGCGCGTTGTCGAATGCGCTGACGACGACGTTCGAGGCGTTCGCGAAATCGAGCACGTAACGCAAGCCCGGCTCGGCGATGCGATAGCGCAGCGTGGCGCGGAGGTGAACGACATTTTCGTCGCCGGTGATCAAATAGCCGTCTACCGCCGGGCGCAGGGACTCGCCGGGGGGCGGCTCGTTGCCGGCAGCTTCCATCGCCGCCGTGGTGGCATACCAGCCGACCGAGGAACTCAGGCTCATGATCTGGCCGACCGGAATGCGGACGACTTCGTCAATCGGCGGCGGGAACGCCCAGTGCGGTCCGGGGCCGAGCAGCTTGCCATCGCCGCCGCCTGCGGGAACGCCGAAGCGCAGGACGATGGCCTTTTCCTGCGGGCCGACGACAAAGAAACCGGAGAAGAGGAACAGCACGACAAGACCGATCATGACGATGCGGACAATCGCGAAGCTGCTCTTCAGGGCACCTGCGAGCGCCTGCGTCCCGGCATCCTCGCCTTCGAGCGTTGCGGGGGCTGGAGCGGGTTTTTCATGATCGTGACCGTGGTCATGATCATGGTCGTGATGATGCGGGTGATCGTGCTTGTCGCTCATGCGGCAAAAGATTTGGAGAAACGTCTGCCCTCACCGCAGCCCTGAAAGGGCGCGATGTGATAGCCCAGGGCGCAGCCCTGGGTTCCTGGCGCATGTGAGTTGAAAGCCCTGAAAGGGCGCGACAACAAGATGCTTTGAAAAAGTGACGCCCTTTCAGGGCTGTATCGACCGTTAACATCAAACCCAGGGCTGCGCCCTGGGCTATCACAGGACGGCCTTTCAGGCCTTGGGACAAGACCACGGGCGCAGATTCGATGTGGCTGGCGAAAGAAAGACTTGGGCGGATCGCCCGGCCCATAGCGGCGAAGCGTGACAGCTCTCATCACTTCCTCCCTCCGGCGTTCTGCGACTTGAGCAAATCCAACGGCGCGGAGCTGTCGTCGAGGATCAGCGTCGTGCGATTCTGGAGGAACTGTTCAAGCGCCTTGAGCTTGAGCAGGAAGATCGCGAGGTCAGGCTCCTGCTTGAACGTCTCGAACGAACGCGCGGCGATCTTCTCGCCTTCGCCCAGCGTCTTCGTCGCCTGCGCGTCGGCTTCAGCGAGCAACTTCGCGCTCTCGTAATCGGCGCGGGACTTCAGCTCGCTCGCCTGACGTTCGCCGTCGCCCTTGATCTGGCTGACGAGGACTTCGCGTTCAGAGTCCATGCGCTCGAAGACGAGCTTGGTGACGCTCTCAGGCAGGCCGAGACGCTTGATGCCGAGGAACGCGATGTTCAAGCCGTTGGTCAGCGCGCGGCAATCCGTCTGGATGCGCGTCTGCATCTCCTGCTCGATTTCGCCGAACTTGAGCTCCTTCTCGTCCGTGGAGATGAAGTTCGAGAACGTGCGGCGTCCGACCACGCCGCTGTAGGCGTTGCGAATCAAACCTTCGAGGCTCGCCTCGGCCTTGCGATTGTCGCCGTTGAAGCGCGTGAGGAACGCGGTTGCATCGCTGATGTTCCAACCGACGTAGATCGAGATGAGGAGGTTGTTGCCGTCCGAGGTCAGCACCTGCTCGAACTTGCTCTCGAAGTTGTGAACGCGCTTGTCGAACTTGTGGACGGACTGCACGGGCCACGGCCAGCGGAAGTGCGGTCCGGGTCCGGCCTGTCCGGCCACGCGGCCGAAGGTGGTGACAACGGCGGTCTCCGTGGTGCGCACCTGGAAGACGAACAGGAGCAAAACGAAAATCAGCAGCAGCAGCGCGCCGACGGCGAGGTTGATGGGCGAATGTTTCATGCGTTGAGGAAAAGGGAAACTGAGAGCGAGACACGAATTTCACGAATTTGCACGAAGCTGGAGAACTTCGGTATTCGTGACGATTCGTGCAATTCGTGTCTCATTTGATTCAGTTTTGGTGTAGCTCACTTCGTCTTGGGCGCGGGCACCGCGATGTTCAGGAGGTCATCGCGGATCTTGTCCTCCATGTTCAACATGAGGACTTCGTTCGCGTTGCTGACGGCGACGACGAACTTCCGCGCGTCGGAACTGTTGCGCGCGAGCGTCTGGAGATACGAGCGCTGTGCGTAAACTTCCGGCGATGCCTTGAACGCCGCCATCTGGTTCGTGAAAAGCGATTCGGTGGCGAGCGCCGCGGCGATCTTGTTCGTGCTGGCGGCGGACGCGGTGAGCTTGCGGCGCGTGGCCTCGGCGATGGCAAGCGCGTTGGTGCGATTCGCGTAGGCGCGGGCCTTGAGGATGTTCGCTTCGCGCGTCTGCTTCGCGCCGACGGATTTCTCATACGCAGCGCCGACGCCGACGGGCGGATGCACATCCTGCAAACCGACGAACAGCACCTGCACGCCGAGCTTGAGTTCATCGGCCTGCGCCTGGATGCGCTGGCGCAGTTGATCGCCCGCGGTGAAGCGCGCGGTGGACATGATTTCGTTCACGTCGATGCCGACGAAGTAGCGGACGACCTCGCGCGTCGCCAACTGCTTCAGCAGTTCGCCCGCGTTGTTGTAATTGTAGGCCCACGCGCGCACGTCCTGAATCTGGTATTGGACCGGGATGGACACGCTGAGCAGGTTGACCGGCGGCGCCTTCTTGCCGGTGACGCTGTTGGTGGAGACGCCGCTCGTGTCGCGGCTGGCGACGAGGAGATTGTATTCCTCCTTGTAGTGCGAAACGGTCCAGAGAATCGCAGCCTCGTTGCGTTCCTTGGCTTCGTCGCGCTCGATGCCGATCTCGAAGGTCTGAATCTCCTGCGTGCGGAAACGCAGCGCGGCATCGATGGGCCACGGCATCTTCGCGTGGAACCCGGGGCCGAGCACTTCCCGGCCGACGACGGGCTGGCCGAAGCGTTCGAGCAACGCCTCTTCGCCCGGCTGCACATAAACGAGGCTGGTCGATGCGCCGAGGATGAGCAGGTAGCCGAAGATCAGCCACGCCATCGAGCGCTTCATGAACTGGTAGAACCAGGTGTCCGAAACCTTGAACCCGAACTGGTAATCGAGCGTGTGCGCGACGGTGGTGAAGATGCCTTCGGGATGGCTGACGAGGCCGACGACACGGCTGTCGTAGAGCAGGCGGCCGACCTTGCCCTTGATGCGCGGACGATAGATTTCGAGCAGCAGCGTCAGGAAGTTTTCAATCGCAAGCAGGCCCAGCAGAATGGCGAGCACGCGCGCGCCGATGAGGTCCGCCCTGTCGAAGCCGGACTGAATGCCGGCAATCGCCGCGACGACGAGCGCGAGCAGGTACGCGCCAAGCAAGACCTGGCTCGCGCCCGGCTGCAGCAGGCGATGTTTCTCCAGTCGCGCGAGGCCGGTGGAGAATTGCCCGAGCAGGAAGAGCACGAGCGCCAGCATGCCGAAGATCGCCATGCCGACGAGGGGCTGGTTGAGCGTCGGTGCGGCGGGAAATTTCCCGATCCAGCGCCACAGCCACCACGCGCCGAATCCCTCAACCAGCAACAGCAGCACCGTGAAGCCGGGCACGAAGAACTTCTCGAACTGCTCACGCGCGCGGCGGGCGGGGAACGCCTCGGCGTCCTGCGTGTTGAAGAGCGTGGAGCTGGACGCGCCGCCGCGGGCGAGTTCATCGAACTCGAGCTTCTCGAGGCGTTCGCGTTCCTCCATCCGCATCTGGAACCAGCTGATCACGGCGATGAGCACGCCGAGGCCGAGGAAGCCGGAAGCGATCTGGCCGGAGACGGACTTCGTGTAGAGCGCCGTGGCCAGCGTGGCGATGCCGACCGCGAGCAGGAGCAGGAGATTCGTCAACCCGTTCTTCTGGTGATTGCGTTCCATGTTCAACTGAGTTCCCGATCTTCAAACAGGCACAGCGCCACCGCGAGCGCCGCGCCGACATACACCACCGCGTAGGTGAAGGCCGTAAACAAATACGACGGCGGGATGCTGCGCTCCGCTTCCAGCGCATCGGCCATCCAGAGCTGCTGCCAGTTCGGCAACACCGCGTAGAGCGCCACCGCATACCACGGCCCGCCCGCGTCCGTGCCGCCGAGCTTCAGGTAAATGAAGTCCGACATCAGCCCGACGAGAAAGAACGCCGAGCAAATCGCCAGCGTCGCCATGAGTTCCAGCCGCGTGGAGCACAGCAACGCCAGCGCGGCGAGAATCCAGAGCGCGAACAAAATCAGCGTCACCGCCGGGATGAGCCGCCAGTCCACTTTCGCGAAAGCGCCGATGGTCACGTTGCGGGACGTTGGATCGGCCTTCGACATCCCCGCCGCCAATAGAAACGCCAGCGTGGCGAACACCACCAGCGCCATCGTCGCGTCCGACACGAACGGCCGGCGCAGGAAGAAATTGCTGAACCCGCCCGCCGCAAACGCTGCCACGAGGCTGCCGAACCAGATGCCGAGGCTCGCGAGGTCCGCGTCGCCATAGGCATCGAACGCCATGCGGCTGGCCAGCAGGCACGCGAGCATGTTCACGTAGGTTAAGACAGTCAGCGCGGCGGCGACTCCCGCGTATTTCGCGAGGAGAAACTGCGCGCGGCTCACCGGCTTGGACAACACGGCCAGCGCCGTGCCGGTGCGGATTTCGCGGGCGAGGGAATTCGAGGCGCTGAGCACCGCGCCAAGCAGTCCCGCCAGCAACGTCACCGCCAGCACGCTGTTCTTGGCGAGCTTCGGGTCATCGCCGAAGCCGAAGTAGGGCACGGCGGCGAGGAAGACACAAAAGGCGGCGGAACTGGTCGTGAGCAGCAGGAAGATGGGCTGCCGGATCAGTTCCATGAAGGCGTTGACCGAAATGGTAACGAATTGCCGCATGTCCGAGTCGTATAGTGGGCGAGACTTTACGGGTGAGACGCGGCGTTGCAACTGGTTATTCCCATGAGCGCTTCGTGATGGGGCGGATGTCCGGAAGGGCGCTCCGAAACCGCCGCGCTGGTCTTGGACGGCGCCAGCCCTCCGGCGCCTTTGGATTTGCAGCCTCATCAGGGGCGGAATCCATGTAGACCTGCGGTCCGCTGTTGGAACCAGCCCCGTAGCAACGGTGTTAACTGGCAAGCTGGAAATGATCGTTCTTGAGGAGCCGGTTCATGAGGATGACCAGCTTGCGCATGCACGCGGTCATCGCCACCAGCGGCTTCTTTCCCGAGGCACGCAGCCGCTGATCAAACTCTTTGAGGATCCGGTCGTAACGCATCGCCGTCAGCGTGGCCATGTAGAGCGCCTGACGCGCCGCCGCCCGTCCGCCCTGGATGCTGCGGCTTTCCCTTTTGCCCGCCACTGTCCCGGTTGGAGGGCCGCGCCGTAATCGGGCAGCACCGCGGCATCAATCGGATCGGTCTTGGCCCGCTGGCCCTGGGCACGGGCGAAGTAACGGACCCGGCCCGCTTCGATGATGCTGACGGGGATGTCTGCCGCGTGCAACGCCCGCACGACAGGCTGCTCGTAGCCGCCGGTGGCTTCGCAGACGACTTGCACATGAGGATGGGCGCGCAGGAGTTTGAGGAGCTGGGCGTGACCTTTGGTGTCATTGGTCAAGGAATGAAAACGGCCCGCCAGATGCAGTTGCAAAGTCAGCTTGGCAACGTCGAGGCCGACATGGAGGATGGTGTTGTTCAGACTCATGCTTGTGAAATGCGAGCCACGATGATTTGCGGTCGCCGTGCTCAGGCAACGGTTCGAGTTCGGGACGCAAAAGCACGGGTGGATCAGGCTGGGCTGCGGATTCGAAAGATCCGAAGGCTGTGCGATCACACCCGCGCCGCTGCGCCGACCCCCGGCTGGCTCTCGCCAGACAAGAAAGATGCAAAGAGACATACAAGCCCATGTCTCCGTAGTCTAAAGTGTCGGGACACAGGCGGCGTGGCCTGCGACAGCGCGCCGAAACCAGTCTACCTAGATCAACATTGAGAATCGCGTCAGCCATGGCCACCGATCCAGCGACAAAAAACTTGGTTACACTTTTCATTCTGTTCGCGATTGGATTGGGCGGATTCATCATTGTTCAGTGGTACCGACGGAATCCCGCATCGTCAGGGGATGGAAGTGACTCAAGCGTTCCAATTCTGCCAGGACACCATCGCCGCGCCATACGCTTTTTTGGTTTCTGCTGGGTTGGTATGTTGTGCGGGATCTTGCTCTATGGCTTTGGACTGAAATGGCAATTGGCGGCTGTCCAAGTTGCTGGTGAGTTGTTTGCATTCATTGCCTTTCTCTGCATGTTCGGAACTATCCACCTCGTCAACACAGCTCAATGCCCAAATTGTTCTTGCACCATGACGCAGGGATGGAACCAAGTTCAACGAACTTCAGATGGCATTTTTGTGTGTCCACAGTGCAAAGGCCATTGGCGGACCTCCGCCAAATGGGGCTTTCGGTAGACTACCGAGACATCTATTCAGCGCCGCAAACGACTTATATTCTCCATGAAAACCCTCGCCCTCATCCTCTCGCTTCTCGCCTCCGTCACCGTCGCGCGCGCCGACTGGCCGCTCTTCCGCGGGCCGGACGGCAACGGCATCGCCCACGCCCTGTTGCTGCCGGACAAGCTCGGCACCAACAGCATCGCCTGGGCGGCGGACCTGCCCGGTCGCGGCTTGAGCAGTCCCATCATCATCGGCGACCGCGTGTTCGTGACGTGCTCCAGCGGCCCGAAGCAGGACCGGCTGCACGTCATCTGCTTCAACGCGAAGGACGGCTCCAAGCGCTGGGAACGCCAGTTCTGGGCGACCGGCCGCACGATGTGCCATGAGAAGACCAGCGTCGCCGCGCCCACGCCCGCCAGCGACGGTGAGCGCATCTTCGCCATTTATTCCTCGAACGATCTCGTGTGCCTCGACCTCGAGGGCAACCTGCTCTGGCTGCGCGGCCTCACGCGGGATTATCCGAACGCGAGCAACAGCCTCGGCATGTCCTCCTCGCTCACGGTCGCGGACGGCGTGCTGATCGCGATGGTGGAGAACGACGACGATTCGTTCACCGCCGGAATCGACGCGAAGACGGGCGTGAACCGTTGGAAGCTGCAACGGCCCAAGGCCGCGAACTGGACTTCGCCCATGCACATCAAGTCTGGCGCCACGACGCATGTGCTGCTGCAATCGAGCAAGGGCCTCGTCGCGGTCGAGCCCGCCACCGGCCGCATCGTCTGGCAATACACGGACGGCGCCTAGACGATTCCCTCCGCGACGGTGAGCGACGGCGTCGTGTACGTGCCCTCGCGCGGCATCACGGCGCTCCAGCCGAAGCCGGACGGTCAGTCGCCGGACCAGCTCTGGCGTTCAGGTCAGCTCAGTCCGGCCACGGCCAGCCCGGTGGTGTTGAACGGAAAAGTGTTCACCTTGAACGGCGCGGGCGTGCTCACCGCCGCCGACGCGAAGGATGGCAAACGTCTCTGGCAACTCCGCACGAAAGGCCCTTACAGCGCGACGCCCGTGGGCGCGGGCAACCTGCTCTACTGCGTGAACGAGAAGGGCCTGCTCCAGGTCATCGACATCGCCGCGCCCGAAGGCGCGATCGTGAGCGAGCTCGATCTCGGCAAGACCGTGCTGAGCACACCGTCCATTTCGGACGGCGCGGTGTATGTGCGCAGTGACGCGAAGCTGTGGAAGCTGCGCAAGTCGTGACGCGGAGTGCGGCCGTCCTCGGCCGCAGCAAGGTTCGTCCAGTCCGGCGCTGTGAACCATTCGAACGCGCTGGTTGCCTCCTGCGTTTCTGCGCCCGGGGACGGGCGCACTCCGATTCTACTCCCCGCGCCCTCGCCGCACGAATTGCTCGACGTATTTGCCGAGGATGTCGGCTTCGAGATTCACGGCGTCGCCGACTTTGCGCTCGCGCAGCGCGGTGACTTCGTAAGTGTGCGGGATGATCCAGAGGCGGAATCCCTTCTTCGTCACGCCC
>JBDHQG010000084.1:0-10415 GCA_039806925.1 Limisphaerales bacterium | reverse complement strand
CCGATGACGACCGGGATCAATACGGCGGCGGTGCCGGTGTTGGACAGCACACCGGACAGCAAGCCGACGATCAGCAGCGACAACGGATGGAACCAGGCGAACCACGGATCATCCGTTAGCAGCTTGAGGAGATGATTGGCGGACGGGACGGAGCCCATCGTCTGCTCATAGCTGGCGCGTTCCGATTCCACGAGCGCCTTGTGGAGCTGGAGCAAGGCCTCGCGCAGACCGCTGAGCTGCGTTCTCAGCGCCATCGCCTCGGCGGTCGGCTTTCTTCGTCTGGGCTTCTTTTCGTTCATCGGTTGCCAGGTGCGGTTGAATGGCCGGCGGCCTTTCGCCGGCGCGCTTTCCCGTGCCCCACCGGTTATCGGAGGGAAACGACACTGCTCAACCGATAGTTCGCGCGCGCAGGAATGCAACCATGGTGTTCGCGCTGAATTCCGCGTGACCCGTCCGGTGACGCGTGGCAGTCTGCGCGCGTGACCGCAAACGAAGCCGCCGCCCTGCTGGACGCCTTTCTCGCCGGAGGCACCTCGCGAGACGAGGTGCTGCGCGCCTTTCAGGCGGCGCCGCTGGTGGATTTGGGCTACGCGCGCGTGGATGTTCACCGCTCGTTGCGGAAGGGGTTTCCCGAGGTGATTTACGCGGAGGGCAAGACGCCGGCGCAGGTGGCGGGCATCGCCGCGCAGCTGGGCGAACGCGAGGCGCGATTTCTGGCGACGCGCGTGAACGACGGGCATGTCCGGGCGTTGCGGAAAAAAATCAGGGGCGTCGTCCACCACGAACAGGCGCGCTGCGTGACTTATGAGCGCGCGCCGCATCGCAAGCGCCCCGGTTTCATCGCGGTGCTGGCGGCGGGGACGAGCGATCTGCCCGTGGCCGAGGAGGCCGCGGTGACGGCGGACATCATGGGCAACCGCGTCGAGCGCATCTATGATGTCGGCGTGGCGGGATTGCACCGGCTGCTGTCGCGCCTCGACGTGATCCAGCAGGCGAACGTCATCGTGGCGGTGGCCGGAATGGAGGGCGCGCTGCCGGGCGTGGTCGCCGGACTGGTCGCGCGCCCGGTGATCGCCGTGCCGACGAGCATCGGCTACGGCACGAACCTGCGCGGATTGACGGCGCTCTTCGGGATGCTCAGCAGCTGCAGCAGCGGGATGACCGTGGTGAACATCGACAACGGTTTCGGCGCGGGTTACGCCGCCAGCCAGATGAACGCGCTGGCCGCGGGCGCGGGAGAGCACGCCGGGCGGAAGCATGAGCCCGGATCGACAAAGCAACGTCGGACGAAGCGGAAGTGAGTTTCAATTTACAGGAATGAAAACGTTGTATCTCGACATCTTCAGCGGCATCAGCGGCGACATGTTCATCGGCGCGCTGCTGGATGTGGGCGTGGACTTTCATCAGCTGGAGCACGAGCTGGAGAAGCTCGGGGTTGGCGGCTACCACCTGCACGCCTCGCGCCAGCAACGCTCGCACGTCGCGGGAACGAAGTTTGATGTTCATGTGGAGGAGGATGGTTGCAGTGACCTCGGCCATCATCACGACGCCCATGGCCATGTGGCGGATCATGGCCACAGCCACGAGCATCATCACCACGGTGCGGAGTCCCACGGTCACTCGCATTCCCACGAACACAGTCATGGGCATGGTCACAGCCACACGCACGAGCATCATCATCACGAACGCACGTTTGCGGACATCGAGCAGATGATTCAGCGCAGCCAGCTTTCGGCGTGGGTGAAGGAGAAATCGATCGGCGTCTTTCGTCGCGTGGCGGTGGCGGAAGGAAAGATTCACGGCAAACCGCCGGAGCAGGTTCACTTTCACGAGGTCGGCGCGATTGATTCCATCGTCGATATCGTGGGCGCGTGCATTGGACTGGAATTGCTCGGCAAGCCTCGCGTGCTCGCGGCCAGCGTGGTCGAAGGCACGGGCTGGGTGAAGTGCGCGCACGGGCGGTTTCCTGTTCCCACTCCCGCGACGCTGGAGATTCTCGGCGCGCGCGGCATCGCGGTTGCGCAGTGCGATGAACCGCACGAACTCGTGACGCCCACCGGTGCGGCGTTGCTCACGGAGTTGGTCGAGAGCTTTGGTCCGATGCGTGGCCTGAAGGCGACGAAGATCGGCTACGGTCTCGGGATGCGCGAGAACAAGACGCGGCCGAACGTGCTGCGCGCGGTTCTCGGCGAAACGACGGAGGCTTCCGCCGCGCACGATTGGGAGACGGACACCATCGCGGTGCTTGAAACCAATCTCGATGACATCAACGCGGAGATTCTCGGCGCGTTTGTCGAAAAGGCGCTGGCCGCCGGCGCGCTCGATGTGTTCCACACGCCGGTTCAGATGAAGAAGAACCGCCCGGGCGTGCTGCTCTCGGTGCTCTGCGCGGAGGTGGAGGCGGATCGTTTCACCGCGCTGGTGCTGCGCGAGACGTCGGCGTTCGGCGTTCGCCGTCACATTGCGGAGCGTCGGAAACTGCGCCGCGAGTTCACGACGGTGAAGACGGTTTATGGCGAAGTGCAGGTGAAGCTGGGCAGGCTGGATGGCAAGGTCGTGCAAGCTTCGCCGGAGCACGAGTCTTGCAAACGCCTCGCGGAACAGGCGAACGTCCCGTTGAAAGCCGTTTACGAAGCCGCTGTCCGCGCGAGTGCGAGCTGATTCCTTTTTGGACCTGACTATGATTGATGCCGACTTGTTGAAAATTTTGTGCTGCCCGGAAACTCGCCAGCCGCTGACCCTGGCGGAGGGGAGTTTGCTCCAGCGTCTGAACGATCAGATTGCGAAGAACAGCCTGATGAACCGCGCCGGCAAACCGGTGACCCGCCAGTGTGACGGCGGTTTGTTGCGCAAAGACGGTCAGTTTGTTTATCCGATCTGCTCCGGGATTCCGATCTTGCTCATTGATGAGGCGATTCCGGCGACGGGACAGTGAGATCGTGCCGATGACGTGCGCCGCACGTTTGGGACAACGGGTGCCGTGGTTTTCCCAATGAAGGCGAAGCCGGTCTTCAACCTCAAACTGAACTTACTGTATGAAACGACTGCTGATTGCCTACGACGGTTCGCCGTGCGCCGAGGCGGCGATTGAAGATCTCGCCAAGGCGGGGCTGCCCCCTGAGATGGAAGCAGCCGTGATTTCCGTCGCGGATGTCTGGCTGCCCTCGAATCCCGCCGGGCCGCAGCCGGATTTCCCGGCGGCCAATTCGCAGGCGGTGCGCAAGGCGCGCGAGCAGGCGATGGGCGTTCTCGAAAGCGCGAAGGCCATGTCGTCCCGCGCGGCGGATCGTCTCAAGGCGCTGCATCCGAAATGGAAGGTGGAATCGTTCGCGGTGGCGGATTCGCCGGCGTGGGGCGTGTTGAGCAAGGCAGCCGAGTGGAAGGCTGATCTCGTCGCGCTGGGTTCCCACGGACGGTCTGTGCTGGAACGATTCTTCCTCGGCAGTGTGTCGCAAAAGGTCGCCGCCGAGGCGCCGTGCTCGGTGCGCATTTCCCGTCCGCGCAAGCAGCCGCATCATCCGCGCACGCGCGTGGTGGTGGCGGTGGATGGTTCGGCGGATTCGATGGCCGCGGTGCGCGCGGTGGCATCGCGAGTCTGGCCGGAGTTCAGCGAGTTCCGCATGGTCGCCGTGTTGGATGCGCGTCTGGAAACGGCGATTGCCTGGCCTGAATCCGTCGCGGGCCAGTGGGTGCGCGAACAGGACACGGCGACGCGCGAGGCGCTGCTGCGCATGCTCGAACATTCCGCGAAGGCGCTGAGCGATGCCGGGCTTTCGGTGGAGACGCAGCTGCTCAACGGGGATCCGAAGCACGAATTGCTGGCGCACGCCGGGGCGTGGGAGGCGGATGTCATTTTCCTCGGCGCGCGCGGATTGCATCACGGCGGACGGCTCGCACTCGGCACGATGGCCTCGGCGGTGGCGGCCCGGGCGCATTGCTCGGTCGAGATTGTGCGGAAAGGCTGAGCGGGCCGGACGCCGGCTGCGGGCGCTGTCATCATGGCCACCGTTGAAACAGGGCTGCGTCTCTCGAAGCTGGCGCTGCTGATCAATGCCGCGCTGGCGGCGGTGAAAATCCTCGCCGGCGTCATCGGCAATTCCTACGTCCTGATCGCCGATGGCATCGAGTCCACGGCGGACATCTTCAGCTCCGTCGTGGTGTGGGGCGGCCTCCGCGTGGCCATCATTCCCGCCGACGAGAATCATCCCTACGGCCACGGCAAAGCGGAATCCCTGGCCAGCATCATCGTCTCCATGCTGCTGCTGGGCGCGGCGCTGCTCATCGCCGCGCAGAGCGTGCGCGAGATTTTGACGCCGCACCAGGCGCCGCACTGGTTCACGCTGCCGGTGCTGCTGGTGGTGATTGTGATCAAGGAGACGATGTTCCGGTTCGCGTTCCAGGCGGGAAGCTCCATCGAAAGCACGGCGTTGAAGAGCGACGCGTGGCATCATCGGTCCGACGCGCTGACCTCGGCGGCGGCGTTTGTCGGCATCTCCATCGCGCTCGCCGGCGGGCCGGGCTACGAGAGCGCGGATGACTGGGCGGCGCTGCTGGCGTGCGGCGTGATCGCGTGGAACGGCCTGCGCCTGTTGCGCGCGGCGATGGATGAAATCATGGATGCCACGGTGGCGCCGGACACGGTGGCGGCGGTGCGGCGGCTGGCCGCGGGAGTCGATGGCGTGATCAACATCGAGAAGTGCCGCATCCGGAAGCTCGGGCTGCATCTCGCGCTCGACATCCATGTGGTGGTGGACGGCGACTTGAGCGTGCGCCGCGGGCACGAGATTGCGCACCGGGTGAAGGATCGGCTGCTGGCCTCCCAGCACCGGATCAACGACGTGACGGTTCACATCGAGCCGGCGCGTTCCGAAGCGGCGGGCTCAGAGCGGCGTTGAGGAGAGGGCAACGCGGAGGGTGTGGGATTGGCCCGGCGCCAGGGTGAGCTTGTCGGACGCGACGTTTCCGGATTCCACGCAGATCATCCGTTGATACTCGTCGTTGCCGAAGTCGGCGAGCTGCTGCGCCTTCGCAATCCACGGGTTCCACACCACGGTCGAATCGCTCCCGGATTTTGTGACCCGGATTTTCCGCTTCAGCTGTTCGTCGCAAATGTCCACGTCGGAGGTTGTCTTGAGATAGACGCGGTCCACCTCGGACGAGACGCGGATCGCCTCGTCGGCCTCTGTTTTCGGCGCGAAGCCATCGACCTTGTCGAGATAGGTCACGCCCTTGAGCCCGCGCACCGAGACGGCGCGGATGTCGCCGACGGTGAAGTAGGTGTGCAGGCAGTTTTCGAGCGCGAGGTTCTGGCCGGGCGCGGTGTTGGTGAGGATGAGCTCGAGCGCGAGCGTGTCCGTGACCGTGACGACGTAGTAGGCGGAAAACGCCGGCCAGAGCGCGTTTTCCCTCGTGCCGGGAAACGCGAACCGCAGGCTCGCCCCGCCGTCGGGAGTGGACGTTGTTTCGGTCAGGAACCAGCTCACGTTGCGCGCGAAACCGTGCGCTCCCTCGCCGTTCCGGGCTCCGAACCACGGGAAGAGGATGGGGATGCCGCCGCGGATGGGCTGGCCCGCCTCGAAGCGGCTGCACTGGCTGGTGAAGAGCAGCGAGGGCTCGCCGTTCTTTTTGAAATCGGTGACATGCGCGCCGTGCAGATAAATCTCCGCGACGCTCGCGCTGGTCCTGATTTCAACCTTGGGCAGTCCGCCGTTGCCCTCCAGGAGGTTGACCCGTCCGGGAATCTCGAAGCGTTTGAGATCGTCGATCAACATGACGGTGGTGAGGCGCGGGTCACTTCAGGTTCTCGGGGTTGAGCGGCTTGAGATCCTTCGGGAGGAAGCGGCCGTCCTTGCGGATCAGTTCGCCGTCGAACCAGATTTCGCCGCCGCCCCATTCCGGGCGCTGGATGAGCACCATGTCCCAGTGGACGGCGGAGCGGTTGCCGTTGTCGCATTCCTCGTAGGCCTGGCCGGGAGTGAAGTGCATCGAGCCGGCGATCTTTTCGTCGAACAGGATGTCGCACATGGGCGTGTGAATGTGCGGATTGAAGCCGAGCGAAAACTCCCCGATGTAGCGCGCGCCGGCGTCCGTATCGAGAATCTCGTTCAGGCGCTTCGAGTTGTTCGCCGTCGCGCCGACCACCTTTCCGTCGTTGAATTCGAGCCGCACGTTGTCGAAGCGCGTGCCCGAATAAATCGTGGGCGTGTTGAACTGGATGTGGCCGTTCACGGAATTCTTCACCGGGCAGGAGAAGACTTCGCCGTCGGGAATGTTCCGGTCGCCCTTGCACATCTTCGCGCCGATGCCCTTGATGCTGAAAGTGAGGTCGGTGCCCGGCCCCTTGATGTGGACGCGATCCGCCTTCCTCATGCGCTGCTCCAGCGGCATCATGGCCCTGGCCATGCGCGGGTAATTCATCGTGCAGACATCGAAATAGAAATCCTCGAACGCCTCCGTGCTCATGCCCGCCGCCTGCGCCATGCTCGGCGTCGGCCAGCGCAGCACGACCCAGCGCGTCTTGTTCACGCGGTAATTGAGGACCGGCCGCACGATGCGCGAGTAGAGCGCCATCTTCGAGCTCTCCACGTCGGAGGATTCGTTGATGTTCGCGCTGCCGCGCAGGGCGATGTAGGCCTGCACGCGTTTCATGCGGAACATCTCGATGTCGCGGACGGTGGTGGCGTGGCCCTCGTCGGTGCCGCGGAGGATTTCGCGCGTGACGCGGCCGTGGCGCACTTCCACGAGCGGCGTGGCGCCCGCCTTGCGCACGATGCGCATCAGCTCCACGGTGAAATCATCCGGGATGTCGATGGCGTCGATGAGCACCCTGTCACCGGACTTGAGTTGCGTGGAGTATTCGACGAGCAGCCGGGCGAGCTTGTTGTAACGCGGATCGGTCATAGTTGTCTCTGGCCGCGAGGCTATCGGAGGAGGCGCGTTTGTCTAGCCGGCTTTTGCAATGGCGGCGCTGGTGCCGCGGCTATGCGTGTTGCGGCGGGTCTTCGTTCATCCAGGGGGGACGATTGGACGGGGTTCGCCCGCGCCTTCACCTTTCCGAATCGGCGCTCCCGCCAGAACGGGCGTAGAGGAGCGCGGCTTCGGTCCGGTTGTGAACGTTCAGCTTGGTGAAAATGCGGTCGAGGTAGTTGCGCGCGGTCTTCGTTGTGATGCCCAGCGCCGCGGCGACTTCCTTGTCGGTTTTTCCTTTGGCGACCTCGGAGAGAACACGCTGTTCGCGGGCAGCCAGGGCGTCCAGCGGGTTGTGGCAGTTGCCGGTAGATGTCACATGACGCTGCGTGCTGGGCGTGACCACCGGATCGAACACGCTTCCTCCAGCCATGATGGAGTGAACGGCATCAATGATTCGTTCAGTACCATTTTCTTTGAGGAGGTAGCCGTCTGCGCCGACTTCCATCGCTGCAAGCACGAAGCGGTTGTCGGCGTAGGAGGTAAGGAAGAGAATACGGGTCAGGGGCAGTAAAGCCTTGATTCGCCGGCACGCTTCGATGCCATCGCCATCCGGCAGGCGGACGTCCATCAAGATCACGTCTGGGCTGATTCTCTGGGCGGCTTCCACGGCGGACAGCATCGTTCCCGTCTCCGCCACGATTTGAATGCGCGGTTCCAGTTCACGAATCCGGCGCAAGCCGTCGCGGACGACCGGATGATCATCCACGAGCATCAGCTTGATGGCGTCCTCTGGCTTCATGATTCGTTTCCTGTTGCTTCAAGTGGGAGCGCCGGAACGTGGACGATGATGCGGGTGCCTTTTCCGGACGCGGATTGAATGTCCAACGTGCCCTTCAACTCCTGGGTGCGTGTCGTGATGCTGGTCAGACCGACTCCAGACCGGCGTGATGCCGCTGGATCGAAGCCTATGCCATCGTCTGATATTTCCAGGGTTACGGTTTCACGATCTGAACGCAGCGTGACTGTCAGGTGCTGCGGCTTCGCGTGCCGGAGACTGTTGCTCAGCGCTTCACGGGTGATGTTGGCCAGTTGCACGGATTGATCGCCGGACAGGCGCCCGGGTGCCTCGGAATCGCACTGCAAAGCGATCTGGGCGGAGGTGCCAGCACGGGCCCGTTGCACAATGGCGTTGAGCACCGTGCCGAAATCCACGGACTTGTCGGTTCCCGCTTCCGCCGTGACGAACTGGCGAATCTCGGCGATGACGGCATCCAGTTCGCGGCGCACGGCCGACAGTTCACTCCCGGCCCTGACGGGCTCGGCATCCAGCTTGTCCACAGTGTGGGCGAGCCCCAGTTGTATGGCGTAGAGCGACTGGATGGTGCCGTCGTGCAAGTCGCGACTGATCTTGCTTCGTTCTTGTTGCGCGGCTGTCAGGGCGTCGCGGGCTTCGCGAATCTGCTCCGTCAGCCGTTCCTGCTGGTTGCGAGCGCGGAGCGCCACGGCGACCAAGGCGGTTGCCAGCAGTGTCAGGATCGTGCCGCCGGCCATGGCGACCCTGGCCAGCCGGCGGGGCGATTGGACCTCGAAGAGCGGCGTGGTGTAGAAGAAGATGGAAAACTTCTGGCCATACATGCGCCAGCGCTGGCGGTGAGAAAGATACGGCCGAAACTCCGGGTCGGCGGCGCGGGGGATTGGGGCGGTCTTGTTCAACCATGTTCCCACGTTCTGATTGGTCGAGGAGAACAGCTCGATCTCCACATCGTCGGGCGCGTCCTCTGAGATGGCCCAGGCCAGAAAATCAAAATCCACCGGCGCGACGATCATCGATGAGAAATGCAACCAATAGAGATGTGCGCGGGAACCCCAGTTGGTGTACCGCGTGGTCATCACTTCACTGACAAGTTCAGTCACCTCCGAATGATAGATTGGCACATAAAAGCAGGTGCCAGGGATGCCGTCGCCCCGGGCATCCTGCATGACGATTTGGTGCTCGCTCATCCCCAGCCGCGAGCCTTTGATTGAAAGCGAGAACTGCCTCTTTTCCCGCGACAAACCTCGCAGGCCATAATCCGCCACGAAGTTCATGGTGTTCGTCAGCGTGCTCTTCAGCGCCACATCGCATTCGATTCGATAGTCTCTGGCCGACATGGCGAGCACGTCCCACTCATTGCTTCCCCATGTCTTCGGAGTTTTGGGCACGCCTTCCGGCCATCTGGCCATGTTCCGATTGGTGGCCAGCGCGATGCCTGCCAGCCATCGGCAGTTGATGGTGTGCCCATTGTTGTAGCACCAGCGCTGGAAACTCTTTTCGCTGCTTTCGCCGCTCCACATCAGGTAGTCACGCAGGTTGTGCAGCAGCATCTCGCTCTTCTCCAGCCGGGCATCGAGCTGGCTTTGAATTTCTGTCGCGCGCCGGGCGAGTCGCTGTCGATCCAGTTCCACCGCCTCGCGGTGCAATTCCCACCCGAGCACTGCGGTCAGGACCATTCCTCCGATGAAAACCCACCACGCTGCCTGGCGCCGCCGAAAAGGCTGGTGAACTCCGAATGTCATCACGTCAGTTCTACGGAAATGAGTTGCAGGAAGTCGAAATGTTTTCGCGGCAAAGGTAGGAGGCATTTGCCTCTCTATGCAGTCCCTGTGTTTTCACTTTCAATACGCACGCTCAGGCGCAGACGCCACGGACCGTGAAGACATTCGCAGCCATGACCGCAGTTGACTTGGTTGGCGATTAAACGGGGAACAACGACGGCGTGCTTCGGGTGAAGCACGTCCTTTGTTGCGTGGGGTTCGCCCGAGGTGTTTTCCATGGCAACTGAGCCAAACCAACCAACCTTCGCTTCCAATGAAAAAGTTGATCGCTTCACTCTCCTGTTTCCTCTTGCTGCTCGCCAGCCTCGCCAAGGCCGACGATGTTCCGTTCTTCTCGCCGCTGCGCGCGGAAATCGTGGATCAGCTCACCACCGTGAGCAACACCACGCCGTTCGACAAAAAGCTGAACTCGAGTCTCATCGCCAATCGCAAGCTGATCGACAAGACCAAGCCCACCTACATCACCGGCGCGTCCGCGTTGGGCACGCTGGCGAAAAACCTCGGCAAGACCTCGCTCTCGAACACCTTCCTCCCCATCATTGTGGAGGCGCGCGACACCTATCTGGACGCCATCGATTCGGACCAGAGCGAGTTGGAGGCGCGCCTGGCCGACACCATTCCTGGCAAGGCTCAAACCGCCGCGCAAACCGCGATCAACAAGCTCGCGGCCGCCCTTGAGGCCGCGGAAACCAACGCCAGCCTCACGCTCTCGCTGAAATCGCTCAGCGCCGCAGCCAAGGCTCTCGCCGCCGCCGACAAGGCGGTCGCGAAAGCGGAGACAGCCAAGCCCGGACCGAATTTCATCACCGCCACCATCACGGAATCCAGCCAGCCCGTCACGACCCTCAAGCCCCTGAAGAACACGCTGGAAGCGTATTACGATTACTTTGACGGCAGCATTTCCAAAGATG
>JBDHQG010000083.1:0-10555 GCA_039806925.1 Limisphaerales bacterium | reverse complement strand
TGCTTCACCGACCAGCCGTGCTCCATGAAGTAACTCGCGAGGTAATCGAGCAACTCCGGATGGCTTGCGCCGGAACCCATCGTGCCGAAATCGTCCGGCGTCGAAACAATCCCCTCGCCGAAATGATGCTGCCAGAGGCGGTTCACCATCACGCGGGCGGTGAGCGGATTGCTCTTGCTCGCGATGGCGTTCGCCAACTCGATGCGTCCACTGCCCATCGTAAACGGCTTCGCATTTGGTCCCGAGACACATTCAAGATAACGGCGCGGGACCGTCGGGCCCTTGTTCTCCGCCTCGCCGCGCAGGAAGATGGGCGAATCCTTCGGTCTCTCGTTGTCGAGCAGCACATGCGCGCGAGCCGGTGCGCCGGGATGCGTCAACTCCAGCGCGTCGATCCTGTTTTGAAGCTCGATGCGCTCCTTCAATATTTCCCGGTTCGCCTGCTGATTGCCTTTGCGGAACTGCGGCACTTTCGCATCAAGCTGCTGCTGGAGGTTTGTGCGTTGCGTGTAGTAATCCGCGTAGTCTGGATCGCGCGTCGGGTCGCCGCCGATGAGCGGCGCGACCTTCGGCTCGTGGCTGCTCGCGAACACACCGCGCAGCGCGTAGTAATCCTTCATCGAGATCGGATCGAACTTATGCTCGTGACACCGCGCACAGCTCACGGTCAGCCCTTGCAGCCCCTTCGTCACCACGTCGATGCGGTCGTTGATGATGTCGTTCTCGTTGTTCTGAAAACGCTCGCCGAGCGTCAGAAAGCCGAGTGCGGCCAACGTCGGGTCGCCTTTCGCCAGCGGCAGCTTGTCCGCGGCGATCTGCTCGATGATGAACCGGTCGTAGGGCTTGTCGTCATTGAAGGACTTGATGACGTAATCGCGATACGTCCACGCGAACGGATAGAGCGGCGTGTCGCGCAGGCGTTTGATTTCCCCCTTGGTGTCCGAATAGCGCGCGACATCCAGCCAGTGCCGGCCCCAGCGCTCGCCGTATTGCGGCATCGCCAGCAGGCGGTCCACGACCTTCGTGAACGCGTCCGGCGACGCATCATCAATGAACGCCTGCACTTCCTCCGGCGTCGGCGGAAGGCCAATCAGGTCGTAGTAAGCCCGGCGGATGAGCGTGCGCCTGTCCGCCTGCGGTGAAAGCGTCATGCCCTTCTCGGAGAGCTTCTCGGTGATGAAGGCGTCGATGGGGTTGAGTGATGGGTAATTCGTGATTCGTGAATCAGGCACGACGGGCTTCTTCACCGGTAGAAAGGCCCAGTGGTCTTTGCTGCCGGATGTCTTCGCCGTCGAGATGCCAACACGTGGGTCCGGCGCGCCCATCTTCACCCATGCCGCCAAGTCGGCGATCTGCGCGTCCGAAAGCTTCTCGCCCTTGGGCGGCATCTGAAGATCCGGATCGATGTAACGAATCGATTTCACGAGCAGGCTCTTCTCCGGATCGCCGGGAACAATCGCCGGTCCGGAATCGCCGCCCTTGAGCACGCCGTCGCGCGAATCGAGGAACAGCCCGCCCTTCACCTTCGTCGCCTCCGCGCTGTGACATTTGTAGCAATGCTTCGCGAGCACCGGGCGGACTTTATTCTCGAAGAACTCGGTTTGAGAGGCGGTGAGCTTGGGGGCATCGGCGGCTAGAACTCCAATTTCAAAACTCAAAGTCCCAAGTAAGCAACTAAGTCCTAGAACCAAACGCAAACCACGACGTGCCCGGATGTGTCCACTTTTGATCGGTCTTTCCATGTTCTCATTAGCACCCGGCTTCAGCCGGGTGTTATGCGGACAGGCCGAGAAAACCGTTTCAACGGTTTCTCGCAACCACGCGCAAAAGCCGCTGAAGCGGCTGAGAACCTGAGCGACCTCCAACACCCGGCTGAAGCCGGGTGCTAATGAGAGCGGTAGAATCACAAGGTTGCCTCGCCGCATATTCTTGTTTGCAGCCTTCACGCGATCACTCCCTTCACCACGCTCCCGTAAACATCCGTCAGCCGGAAATCCCGTCCGTTGTAGCGATACGTCAGCTTCTCGTGATCGAAGCCCAGCAGGCGCAGAATCGTCGCGTGCAGATCGTGGACATGAACCTTGTTCTCGACCGCCGCCGCGCCGAACTCATCCGTCGCGCCGTAAACCGTCCCACCCTTCACGCCGCCGCCCGCGAGCCAGGTGCTGAACGCCTTGTTGTTGTGATCGCGACCCGGGCTTTCGCCGCCATTGCGATCGCGCACCGGTTTGCGGCCGAACTCGCCGCCCCAGATCACGAGCGTGCTGTCGAGCAGCCCGCGCTGTTTCAAATCCGTGAGAAACGCCGCGCACGGCCCATCGATCTCCGACGCGCTCTGGCGCAAACGATCCGCCAAGTCTTGATGATGATCCCAGCCTCCCGCCCACACCTGGACGAAGCGCACGCCGCGCTCGATCAGCCGACGCGCGATGAGCAACTGCCGGCCTTGCGGCGAGTTCCCGTAAAGCTCACGAATGCTCTGCGGCTCCTTGCTGATGTCGAAGGCGTCCGTCGCCTCCATCTGCATGCGATACGCCATCTCGAAGGCCTCGATGCGCGCTTCGAGCTGCGCTTCCTTCTGGAGATTCTGGCTGTGCATCGCGTTGAGCTTCGCGACGAGGTCGATCTGGTGCCGCTGCTCCTTCGGGCCGAGGAACGGATTGCGTATGTTCTCCAGCATCTGGTCCACATTCGGCGACTTCGTGTTCACGCTCGTGCCCTGATAGATGCCCGGCAGAAACGCGGCCTGCCAGTTCGACGCGCCGCCCGGCGGCACATTGCCCGGACGCAGGGAGATGAAGCCCGGCATGTTCTGGTTCTCCGTGCCGAGGCCGTAGAGCGTCCACGCACCGAGGCTCGGCTTCGCGAGCCGAAGCGAACCGGTGTTCATGAAGCTCGTCGCGACATCGTGCGACGGAATGTCCGTGTACATCGACCGCACGATGGCCATGCCGTCCACATGCTGCGCCGTCTTCGCGAAGACTTCGCTCACCTCGACGCCCGCCTTGCCGTATTTCGCGAACTTGAACGGCGACGCGTAGCCGACGCCGTTCGAGCCGGCGATGGACTTGCCATCGTACTGCGCGAGCATCGGCTTCGGATCCCAGGTGTCCACCTGCGACGGCGCGCCCTGGGCAAAGATGTGAACGACATGCTTCGCCTTGGCCGGCAACGGCGCTTTCTTGGGCGTCAGCGGATGAGAGGAAAGATCCACGGCAGCACCGGCCTCCGCGGCGTGACCCAAGTCTTCGCTCAAAATGGTGGCGAGCCCGAGCGCGCCCAGGCCCATGCCGAAGCGGTTCAGGAACTGGCGGCGGGTCTGGAACAGGTCTTCGATCCGCAGCGAATGTTCCGCGAGATATTTCGGGTCGTTCTTCATGGGCACAACAGCATGTCTTGCTGCCCTTCTCAGACGGAGTTCCGTGTAAAAAGGTATCAGCAACTTTGCCTGTGACATCGGTGGAATGGCGATGTCTTCAAGGAGGAAGGAGTCCCGCGAAATACGCTAAAAGCGCGAAATGGAGAAATGACTGAAGGGCGTTTGGAGATGCTGCCCGTGGCCTCAAAGTCCTCTTCCCCTTTCGCGCCCTTTGGCGTGTTTCGCGGATCACTTCCCCGACAAATCAAAAAGGCACGGCGACCGAAATCGCCGTGCCTTTTGAAAACCAATGCAGCCCGCCGCTTACTTCTTCTTCGACTTATGACGGCCCTTGAAAGTCAGCTCCGCGATGCCGGACTTGTCGAGCTCGCCAAGACCTTCCTTCACCATCTTGGTGTATTGCTTGAAGGTGGCGGTGCCGAGCGGAAGGTTCATTTTCTTTTCGGTGCCGAGCTTGAGCGCGATGCCGGAATCCTTCGCGGCGTGGCTCGCGCTGAAGAAGCAGGAATGATCGCGGTTCATCATGTCCTCGCCGTCCGTGACGAGCACGCGGCTGTTCGCGCCCGTCTGCGAGAAGACTTCCATGAGCATTTTCAGATCGATGCCGTACGCCTGGCCGACGGCGAGACCTTCCGCGAGGCCGGCGGTGTTGATGTTCATCACCATGTTCACGAGCGCCTTCACGACGCCCGCCTGACCGGCCTTGCCGATGTAACGCAGCAGCTTGCCTTCGTCACTGAGCTTGGTAAGCAGCGGCTTCACTTTCTTGAAGACCGCCTCGTCGCCACCAATCATCAGATAGAGCGTGCCCGCGCGCGCCTGGTTGATGCTCGAGGCCATGCAGGCTTCGAGCGAGGCCGCGCCAGCTTTCTTCGCGAGCTTCTCGACGGCGATGTGCGTCTTGGGCGAAACCGTCGCGCAGTTGATGAACACGCGGCCTTTCGCGCCTTTGAGCAGGCTGTCCTTCTTGCCGGTGTAGATCGCGTCCATCGCCTTGTCGTCGGTGACGACGGTGATGATGACATCCGAAAGCTCCGTCACGCGCGCGAGCGTGGAGCAGGCTTCCGCGCCGATTTCCTGCGCGACTTCGGTGGCGGACTGCGCGCGCACATCGTAAACCGCGGTCACCGGGTAACCGCATTCCTTGAGGCGACGGGCCATGTTCGCGCCCATGCGTCCGACGCCCACGACTCCGATTCGTTCTGCCATAGATTTGTCTTTCTTGGTTAATGAGGTTTGGAATTCAGGATAAAAAGGATTGTGCGCCTTCTCCTCGCCCACCGTGGTGAGCGGGCCGTGGCCGGGGCACAGCACCGTGTGGTCCGGCAGCGTGAAGATCTTCTTGCGATTGTTCTCCAGCGCCTCGGCGAAGGAAATGATGCCGCCGCCCATCGAGCCGGCGAAGATCGCGTCGCCCACCACCGCGACCGGACGTTCCAGCCCGCGAATGACAAAGGTGATGCCACCCGCCGCATGACCCGACGTCTGCCGCGTTTCGATCTTCAGCGCGCCGACGGTGAAGGTCTTGCCTTCTGCGAACGGCTGCGCCCCCGCGAAGTTCTCGCCCTGCCCCACCCAAGCGGGCGCGCCGGTCTCCGCCTTGAGCCGCGCGAGATCGACGATGTGATCGATGTGCGTGTGCGTGATGAGAATGAGCTTGATCGTCAGCCCGTTCGCCCTGGCGAATTGCAGCGCCGGACCGCAGTCCGCGCCGGTGTCGAACACGACGGCCTGCTTCGATTTCGCATCCCACGCGAGATAGAAGTTCACCGTCATGTCCTCGTAGACGGTGTTGAATTGCTTCAAGCCCGCGACCTCGACCGGCTGGGGGAACCACGCCTTCCGCGCGCTGTCGATCAGCGTCCCGACGCCGAGGTTCAGATTGAACGCGAGCGTCTCCAGAATCGCCTCGTTCGCCTCCCCGCCCTTGACGCGCGCCAGGTCGGCGACGGAAATGCCCGCCTGCGTGGCGAGCTGGTCGTCGGAGAGTTTCAAACCTCGCTGGGTCTTGCCCACGATGTCGCTAAAGCTGTCTTCCAATGGAATGGTCGGCATGAGTGCGTGACGTTATTCAGGTGATTTCGGGAAGGGAATAAAAAAGTGGGCCGCGCCGCATGACCGTTCTTCACCACGCGACGCGCGCGACCAAACTCCGTTCAGGCATGGCTCACTTCGCCGGCAACTCGCGAATCTTCAGGTTCCGGAACCAGCATTCGTCCTGATGATCCGTCAGCATGATGTGCCCCTGAATCTTCGTGCCGAAGCCCGCCGAGTTCTTGAACTTGCTGGCCGCCACCGCCGCCTTCACAGCGTCGCTGCCAAGTTCATATTCGAGAACTTTCTTCCCGTTCAGCCAGTGCTCGACGTGATTGCCCTGCACGAGCACGCGGGAGGAATTCCATTCGCCAACGGGCTTGAGCGGCTTGTCGGCTGCGGGCGGCAGCACGTCGTAGAACGAAGCGGTCTGCCGTTTCGCGCCGAGCTTGCCGTCGGGATGGCCGACGTCGTCGATCATTTGGTACTCATGTCCGGGCGCCGAGGTGCGTTGCTCCGTCACGAGATACTTCACGCCGTTGTTTCCGCCGGCAGCCACGCGCCAGTCCCAGCGCAGATCAAAATCAACGAACGTCTGGTCGGTCACGATGTCGCCGCCGCGTTGCCTGGCGACTTTCTTCAGCAGGCCGTCCTCCACTTTCCAACCTGCGTCCGGCGGGCTTTTCTTCGCGTAGAGATGCCAACCGTCCAGCGACTGTCCGTCGAACAGCAGACGCCAGCCCTGCGCCTTCTCGTCCGGCGACAACGTGTTGAAAACATCGGCGGCCGGCGCCGGCGAAACGGCGAGCGATGCGGAGAACGCGAGGCACGAAAGCATGAGTGCGAATGACTTTTTCATGGTGATGTGCCCGGAAGGAGAACGCGCTTCCACGCCGGGCGCAAGCTTCAAGACACGACGGGCCAGGGCGCTGAATAGAGATTGGCGTGAGTGCCATCGCCACCTACAGTCCGCCGTGATGATTCCATTGATGGCGAATGTCGCAGACGCGCTGTGGAACGCGCTCTCATCGCCCGGGGCCCTCCTCTTCGGCCTGTTCCAGCTCTGGATGCTGATCGACGCGATTCGCCGCCAGGAATGGATGTGGGTCGCGTTTTTCTTCCTGCTCCCGGGCTTTTCCACGATCTGGTATTTCTTTTTCATCTTCCGCGGCCGCTCGTCGTCCACCAGCGGGTTTGAACTTCCCGGCGCGGCGAGCCGCAAACGCATCAAGGAACTGCAGGCGCAGATTCATCACCTCGACAAGGCGCATCACCATTTCCAGCTCGGCGACGTTTACTTCCAGCAAGGCAAGCTCGACAAGGCCGAGGCGTGCTATCGCGCCGCGATGGAGCGCGACGGCGAAGACATCGATACCCGCGCGCATCTCGGCCAGTGCCTGCTCCGCCAGAATCGACCCCAAGAAGCGCGGCTGCTGTTGGAAAAGGTTGTCTCCGAAAATCCGAAGCACGACTACGGTCACAGCATGATGGCGTTTGCCGAAACGCTCAGCGCCCTCGGCGAAACAGACGCCGCCATCGCGACGTGGCAGTGGGTTACCAGCAATCACTCGTATCCGCGCGCGAAGGTGCAGCTCGCGGAATTGCTCCTCGCCAAGGGCCAGAAAGCGGAGGCGCGCGCTGAGATCCAGGAAGTCATTGATGACGATCCTCACGCGCCTGGCTTCCAGCGCCGCCGCGACCGCGTCTGGATCAAGCGGGCGAAAAAGCTTTCCCGCCAGCTTTCGTGAGCGAGCTTTACGGGCCGTGCTTCGGCACGCTGCAGGTGCATTTCTCCTCCACCGCGTTCAGCGCATAGCTGCCTCCTGTCGGACAATCTGGCTTGTGCTCAATGTAGGCCGCCTTGCCAAACAGTTCGTCATCGGACGGCGCCGCCGCGGGCGGACGCTTGTTCTCCACGCTCCACTGGAGCTTGGCGGAATCGATGTTTCGACGATTCATCGCGCAAGCCTGACGCTGCGCTTTCTCGACGGAAGACTGGATGGCGGGGATCGAGATGGCGGCGAGGATGCCAATGATCGCCATGACGATCATGATTTCAATCAGGGTGAATGCGCGTTCGAGATTTGGTTTCATGCTTCAGGGAATGGGTTGGTGTTGAACCGGCAGACGATCCTTTCGCCACCGACAAAAGTGAAACCGCCATCGCCCGGCAAAGTTTCGTAAAGAGAGCCCGCAAATTTTGATTTTGGTTTGGCGAACGCAGGTTCATATTTCACCGGTATGTCTCGGGATGATTTGTTTGCTCCGAATCCGGCGGCGGCGGAAGCGCCCGCCGGGCCGCCGACGCCCGGGCCATCGCCCTCTTCCGCGCCCCTGGCCGCGCGCATGAGGCCGCGCTCCCTCGCCGAATACGTCGGGCAATCGCACATCCTCGCGCCGGGACAGCTCCTGCGCCGCGCCATCGAGGCGGATCGCATCCAGTCGCTCATCTTCTACGGGCCGCCCGGCACGGGAAAAACCTCGCTCGCCCAGATCATCGCGCATCACACGAAGAACAAGTTCGAGCGCCTGAGCGGCGTGGAATCGAACGTGGCCGACATGCGCCGCGTGCTTGCGGGTGCCACGAACCGCCTCGCCAACACCGGCCAGCCGACCATCCTCTTCATTGACGAGATCCATCGTTTCAACAAATCGCAGCAGGACGTGCTGCTGCCGGATGTGGAGGCCGGAACGGTGCGGCTCATCGGCGCGACCACGCACAACCCGTTTTTCTTCGTCAACTCGCCGCTGGTTTCGCGTTCGCAAATCTTCGAGTTGCGGCCGCTCACCGAGGACGACTTGCTCGGTCTGCTCCGCCGCGCGGTCGCCGACGACGAACGCGGCCTCGGTCATCTCAAGGTTCGCGTGGACGAGGCCGCGCTGAAGCACCTGGCCCGCGTGGGGGATGGCGACGCCCGCAAGACGTTGAACGCGCTCGAAATCGCCGCGCTCACCACGTCCCCGGGAGCAGACGGGTCGCGTCACATCGATCTCGCCGCCGCCGAGCAGAGCATTCAGAAGAAGGCGGTGGTGTACGATGGCGATGGCGACGCGCACTACGACACGATTTCGGCCTTCATCAAGTCGATGCGCGGGAGCGATCCCGACGCCGCCCTTTACTGGCTGGCGAAGATGATTCACGCCGGCGAGGATCCGCGCTTCATCACGCGGCGCATCGTCATCCACGCGGCGGAGGATGTCGGCCTGGCCGATCCGATGGCGCTCGTGCTGGCAAACGCCGCGCATCAGGCGGCGGAATTCATCGGCTGGCCGGAGGCGCGCATTCCGATTGCCGAGGCGGCGATCTACATCGCCACGGCGAACAAGAGCAATACGGTGATCCAGTCCATCGATGCCGCGCTGGAGGACGTGCGTTCAGGCCGGACGCTGGCGGTCCCCGCACATTTGCGGGACGGCCATTATGCCGGCGCGAAGCGCCTGGGGCACGGGGTCGGCTACGAGTATGCGCATGATCATCCGGATCACTTCGTGCCGCAGGATTATCTTGGCGCCGAGAAGCGTTATTACGAGCCGACCGAGCAAGGCACCGAGAAGAAGATCAAGGAGCGGTTGAAGCGCTGGCAGGCGTTGACGGCGGAAGCGCGACGAAACATGGGGGCGAAATGAGCGAGGCAGACGGGTGGACGAAGGGGGAGCTGCGCCGGGAAATTCGCGGCCGGCTCAAGGCCATGAGCGATGAGGAACGCGCGCGCGATTCCGAGTCCATGCGGCGACTTCTGGCCGCGCAGCCCGTCTGGGAATCTGCGCGGGCCATCCTCGCCTTCGTGCCGGCCGGGCAGGAGCCTGATCTCTGGCCGGCGATGATTCAGGCGTTGGCGGCCGGCAGGCAAATCGCCCTGCCACGGCATTCCCCGGAGACGGATCGTTACCTGCCCTGCCTGATTCGCGACATCGGGCGCGATTTGCAGGCCGGCCAGTTTGGAATCCCGGAGCCGAAGGCACACTGTCCCATTTTTGATTTAATGCGGCTGGACTTGGTCTTGGTGCCGGGGATAGGATTCACGCTCAACGGTGGTCGGCTGGGTCGGGGTAAGGGTTACTACGACCGGCTGCTTGCCGGGGTTCCGGCGACGAAGTGCGGTGTGGCGTTTGACTGCCAGATCGCGGGTGAATTTCCGCTGGAGCCCCACGACATTCATTTGAATTGCATCCTGACACCGACGCGCTGGCATTGGGCGGGTGGCCACGCCCGGTCCTGAAATGAGTTTGCTGGAATATCCTGTCGCATGGGGGGCTGCGTGCTTTGCCGCCGGCTCGGCCGCGGGTTACTGGCTGTGGAGATGGAAGGAGCGGAACCTCCGGGCCGCGCTTCAACTCCGGGAACAGTCCGCGCTCGAAGACGCCCGGCGCCAGGCCGAGGCCATCGCCCGCGAGGCCCGCCTCAAAGCCAACGAGGAGGCGCTACAGATCCGCCAGGACACCGAGAATTCCTTCACGTCCCGCAAACAGGAACTCGGCGATGCCGAGCGCCGCCTGGTCGAACGCGAAACCCTCATCAACAAACAGCTCCAGAGCCTCGTGGAAGAGGAGCGCCGCCTGCGCGATCAGGAGGACGCCTGCAAGCTCAAGTCCGGCGAACTGGAGGAACTCCGGAAGGAGGCCGCCGACATCGCCCGCCGGCGCCGGGAACAGCTGCAAGCCAGCGCCAGGCTCAGCGAGGCGGAGGCGCGCCATCAGTTGCTGCGCGAGATCGAGATGGAGTCGCTGCAGGACGCGTCACAAATCACCCGGCGGATTCTCGACGAGGCAAAATCCAAGGCCGAGGAAAAGGCGCGGCACATCATCAGCCTGGCCATTCAACGTTACGCCGGCGGACAGACGTACGAAATCTCCAGCGCCACGGTCGCGCTGCCGGGCGAGGAACTGAAGGGCCGCATCATCGGACGCGAAGGCCGCAACATCCGCGCCTTCGAGGCCGCCACGGGCGTGACGGTCCTGATCGATGACACGCCCAACGCGGTCGTGCTGTCCGGCTTCGATCCCGTCCGGCGCGAGATCGCGCGCGAATCGATGCAACGGCTGATTCTCGATGGGCGCATCCATCCCACGCGCATCGAGGAGGTCGTCTCCAAGGTGAGCCAGGAGATGGACGAAACCATCACTCGTTACGGCGAGAAGGCG